>JBJYXQ010000503.1:7578-19152 GCA_046260035.1 Anaerolineae bacterium | reverse complement strand
GGATCGCTCTCGGTCACGTTATAGCAAATCGAACAAAAGCGTGTGCGCTCAACCAATCCGGTCAATGCCTCAGCCAGGCGCAGCGCCAGTTCCGATTTGCCCCGCAACAAGAAAAATGCCAGGCGCGAAGCCGTCTTCGGCCCGATGCCCGGCAGCGCGGATAACGTTTCGATCAATTCGACGACAGAAGCAGGAATCGCCGCAGTATGCATACGTTACAGCCCGGGAATCCCCAATCCTCCGGTCAACGAAGACATACGATCCGACATCATCGCCTGCGCCTTCTGAATCCCTTCGTTCACTGCCGCCAGAATCAAGTCTTGCAACATCTCTACGTCGTCAGGGTCGATAACTTCCGGCGCGATTTTGATGCTCTGCACTTCCAACGCGCCGTTGATCGCTAACTCAACCATGCCACCCCCAGAAGTGACATTGACCACTTCCTGCGAGGTCTCATCCTGAATCCGCTCCATTTCCTGCTGCATCTTTTGCACCTGGCGCATCAGATCGTTGGGATTCATGCCCCCACGTCCCATTGCGCGACCACCTCTACCACCTTTCATTATTTTCCTCCCAAGTATGGCTCAACGGATCAAGGGAAAGCAACGCCGTTAGCACCCGTTGAGCAGTTTTTAGTTGATCTTAACTTCCGCGCCCAGCTCTTCCTTGGCCCGCCGGATCAATTCATCATCCGAGAGTGGATCCGGTGGCTCTAAGGGTGGCGGGGCCGTTGCCGCCTTAGATTTGGATACTGTACTGTTTTTTGGTGTCACGTCGTTATGTACCGCCGGCGACGCAGGCACTGTGCTGGGCTGCCATTCTTTCTCCAGCACACATCGCACAAAAATCCGCTGTCTGAACACTTGTGAAAGGTGCGTCTCCACAATGCTGCGGTTGGATTCCTTGTCAACGTTGTTACGATGCAGCGTGTGCTGGAAGCCCAACACTAAAAAGCCGTCTGCGTCTACACCCACTGGTTGCGCATCGCGCAAAAATGCCCCCAGATTGACCGGACGCACCTGTCCCACCACCTCCCGCCAGCGATCGTTGATCGCGGCACTGAGAGCCTCATCAATCGTCTCCGGAGCAACGCCGCCAGAAGTTCTTCCCTGGGGTGGACTGCTCTGCTCTTCGGAGGTCGATGCTCGAGCAGGCGGTGGCGTCACCGTCATCGGGCGCGACGGGGCGCGTCGCCTGGTGTGCGTGCGCGCTGGTGAAGGCGCCGTTCCGGGTGACGCAGACGCGCTATGCGCTTCTGGCGGAGTCGTAGCTGCCGCGGCAGTGGTTGCCGGTGCCGATGGCGGTGTCGCCGTCGGTGGCAATGTCGCCTCAACGAAGGCCAATTCCAGCGGTAGTTGTGGCTGCCAACCCACGCGACGCTCGGACGCCACCTCACTGAACAGTTGTACGGCTTGCACCAAACGATCCGGCTGGGCCTGTTTTGCCATGGCTTGCAGGCGCGAGCGCTCTTCGGCGGTGGGATCGGTCCAGGCTTCGCCCGCACCAACCCGCATCAGCAACAATCCGCGGAAGAAATCGGCGGTCTGTCGCGCCAGTTGACGCGGGTCGGCACCGCTATCCACGGCCTCATTGATAATGAGCAAACCACGATTCAGATCGCCATCGAGCCACGCTTGGAGAAGCGATTGCACCACCTCACGCCGTTCCGCACCGAGCATCAGCCGCACGTAATCGGCCGTCACCGCACCGCCGGCCGCCATTTGGTCGAACAGGCTGATCGCATCGCGCATACTGCCGGTGGCAGCGCGCGCGATCAAATCGAGCGCTTCCGGTTCCGCGGTGATCTCTTCGGCCTCGGCAATCATCTGCAATTGCCCCACCAACCCTGCCAGCGGAATGCGCCGGAACTCGAAGCGTTGGCAGCGCGAGAGGATCGTCTCTGGGATTTTGTGAACCTCGGTGGTCGCCAATACGAAGATGACGTGCTCCGGCGGTTCCTCCAACGTCTTGAGCAGAGCATTGAACGCCGCCGTGGAAAGCATATGGACTTCATCCACCACGTAGACTTTGAAACGCGCTTGCGTGGGGCGGAACCCTACCTTCTCTAGCAAATCGCGGATGTTGTCCACACCGGTGTTGGAGGCCGCGTCGATCTCCATCAAATCCATCAGCCGACCATCGGTGATGGCACGGCAAATTTCACACTTATCGCATGGGCGATCTTCCATCGGTGCCAGGCAATTGACCGCCTTTGCAATCAAGCGAGCCGTCGTCGTTTTGCCCGTGCCGCGCGGCCCGGCAAGCAAGTAGGCATGGTGCAGTCGACCGGTTTGCAAGGCGTTGCGCAAGGTACGCACAATGTGCTCTTGCCCGACCACGTCGGCAAAAGTCTGTGGACGCCACTTGCGATAAAGTGCTTGTGCCATACTGCCTCCCAATACAAACTCAGTCACGCGAGAAATGAACTGAGTGCACATAAAACCTATCCAAAAATTCGCCGTTAACGTACCAGAAACGCCCACTAGCACAATTTTCAGATAGAGTCATAGTCTATCACGGATGGCAAATGAGGCAAGCATAAAAAAACCGACAGGCTGTGCGAACTATGTTCGCCTGAAACCTGTCAGGTCTGTGTGCGGCACTTATATTTGGAGCATGCAAAACCGGGGGCGTCCCAAAACCCCCGGTTGCATCAGAAGGAGGAGAATCCTTATAATCTAATCTGCGGCCCCCGACCACATCTACATTTACTATACTTCTTTTCACATAACGTGCTTGACGTGAATCTGACGCTTCCCTGACGATTCACGCCAGGCGGGCGCGCAACTGACCGCAACCAGCCTGGATATCGCTGCCCCGCCGCAGCCGCAGGGTAAAGGAAACATGACGGCGCTCCAGAATATCGGTAAAAGCTTCGATGTGCTCGTCGGAAGACGGCTGTCCGGTATATTCGACGGTGGGATTGAGCGGGATGAGGTTGACGTGCACAAGCATACCTGCCGTACGCGCCGCCAACGCCTCTGCCTGCTCAAAAGTATCATTGACACCGTCGATCAACACCCACTCGAGCGTCACGCGGCGGTTGGTCTTCGTCAAATAATCGCTAATGGCCGCAAAAAGCTCGTTCAAGTTGTGCTTGCGATTGATCGGCATCAGTTCGTCACGCAACGCATCGGTGGCAGCGTGAAGCGAAACCGCCAGATTGACCTGCAGGCCTTCGTCCGCAAAACGGCGAATTCCTGGCGCAATCCCGGCGGTGCTAAGTGTGATCCGTCGCTGGCCCATCTGAAAGCCATCCGGATGGATCAAGGTACGAATGGCGGCGAGAGTATGGTTGTAATTTAACAACGGCTCGCCCATGCCCATCAGCACCACGTTGGTTAAACGCTGATCTTGTGCGCCAAGCTCACGAGCCAGATGAAGCACTTGCGCGACAATTTCTCCCCTCGTCAGGTTGCGTTGGAATCCCATCTGCCCGGTGGCGCAAAATTGGCAGCCGACGGCGCAGCCCACCTGCGTCGAGATGCACGCGCTGCGCCGCTCGATGTAGCGCATCAGCACCACCTCGACCGTGTGACCATCCTCGAATTCCAGCAAATCCTTGCGCGTCTCGCCATCGAAGGATTCCTGGCGTGCCAGAACACGCGGGACACTCAGACGGGTCTCGTCAGCCAATCGCTCGCGCAACGTCTTTGGCAGCGACGTCATCTCCGCCACGTCCGTGACCAGGTGGCGATAGAGCCACTCCCATATCTGCTTAGCACGATAGTGTGGTTCGCCCCAGGTCTCTAACAAAGCTTCCAGCGCCGGTAAATCCAAATCGTATAAATTCGGTTTAGCCATCATTCCCCCATAAAAATCCTTTGCGGCAAGACTACAAAAGTCTCACGATTTACTTGATTGAACAAGTTACTGCGGTGAACAAACAACCTCAATGCGAAGACACGGGCTAAGACTTTTGTAGTCTCTCATCCCAGGCTCGCACCAACGCAGCCAGGTCTTCGAAAATCACATCCGGGTGAATGGGCGACCCGGCCAATTCATCCGGGTGGGTGATGCCCGAAAGCACTAACGCGGTTGGCACACCCAAACGCAGGCCCCCCAAGATGTCCGTATCAAGCCGGTCGCCGATAACCAGCGTTTCTTCCGGCGTGACACCCATCCGTGCCAGCGCCCCTTCATAAAGAAGCGGACCGGGTTTGCCCGCCATAACCGGGGTGACATCGGTTGCCGTCACCAACGCGGCGACTTGCGCGCCGTTCCCGGGAACCAGACCGTCCTCCATCGGGAACGTGCGGTCAGGATTGGCGGCGATGAAACCCGCACCCCCACGGATAAGCAGCGTCGCTGTCGCCAATTTCTTCCAGGTCAGCTCGCGGTCCCAACCAACGACGACATAATCGGCGTGATCGCCATTGGTGAGTGCAAACCCGTGCAAGCGCAGCGCTTCACGGGTGCCCGGCCCGCCGATGGCGTAGACCGGCGTTCCCGGCGCGGCCTGCGTCGCCAGATAATCGGCAGCAGCCGTCGCCGAGTTCAGCACGTGATCGGTGTTTGTCTCAATGCCCAGATGAGCTAGTTTTTCGACGTACTGCTCCGGTGTCCTGCTAGCGTTGTTGGTCGCCAACACGTACTTGATACGCCGCGCCTTAAGCAGAGCAAAGAAATCACGTAGACCGGACAATGGCGTTTCCCCACGCCAGAGCACGCCGTCCATGTCGCAGATCACGGCCTTGACCACGCTAAAATCCACTGCAGCAGACGTAGTCTGGCGCGCTAACAAGGCTTCGTAAGCGGCGGGAGTATCCACGTCCATCAACAGATCGGGATCAGCGACAGGCATCGTCACAAGATCATCGGGATACGAGGCAAACAACGCGCGCCCTCCGACGTCTCCGGAGAGATTCGCCAGTTCCGCGAAGTAGCGCCGCGTAAAGAGCACCGGTGTCCCACGTCGTCCTTCGCGGCCCACCGGAATCACGATTCCGGCCGCGTGCTCCTTCCAATAGGCAACCAGCGAGCGTAGGAAACGCGCATCCACTAAGGGTTGATCCACGGGCAGAAAAACCGCGGCCGCGACGGGAGATGGCAATGCTGCCACACCGAGGCTCAAGCTGGTGCTCATTCCTTCTTGCCAGCGATAGTTGCGCAACACGCACACATCGCGCCCGGCGAGCGGGGGCACAGTCTGTTCGGCCTCCGCTCCTACGACGACGACTACGGGCGACAGCCCCGCCGTCCACGCCATATCCGCGATGTGGGCAATCAGCGGGCGGCCTTGCCAGGGAAGCAATTGTTTGGGCGCACCGAAGCGTGTTGACCCTCCGGCAGCCAGGATGACCGCCGCAACCGTGGATTCAGACATAGAGCACCTTCATAAAGAACACAAGTAGAGTGAGGCCACAGCCAGCTTCGAAGCAAACCGACTGAAATGGTCACTACGGACGCGACCTACGCACCGGACCAGAATCGCTGAATAATTTCCTCTTCTAGCCTGTCGCGCATATAGGCCAACGGGACGCGTTCCACCGCCGGCCGAACGAAGCCCTGCACGATCAATCCCTCCGCTTCGCGGGCAGGAAGGCCGCGTGCCTGCAGGTAGAAGAGCTGCTGCGGATCAATACGCGAGAGCGTGGAACCATGGCTACAGCTGACATCGTTACAGCGGATCTCCAGGCCCGGAATAGAATGTGCATGCGCGTCATCGAAGAGCAGGTTGTTGTTCGCCTGGTAACCTTCCATACCGGCGGCTTCTGGCTCCGCCCGGATCATCCCGTAGAATACGGTGCGCGCTTGATCGCGCAGTACATTGCGATAGAGCAAATTACTGTACGTGTCAGGCGCGCGGTGATGCTGGTAGGTACTTTGATCAATATGCTGATCACCAACCGCAAAAGCATACCCGTGCATCTGTGCCCGTGCACCGGGTTCGTTGAGAGAAGTAGAGAGGAAATCCTTGTTCATCTGCCCACCGAGTGCGCCGTTGATCCAAAGGAAGTTGGCATCACGCGCGAGGTTAGCTTCTTGCACACTCAACGAATAGCGCGCCTCGCCCCAATGTTGGAAACTGGCGTAACGAACCCAGGCGCCTTCTTCAGCGTAGATTTCGACCATTTCGAGGTTGAGTTCAGGATGACGCTCTTGCGAAACGCGATCCTGGATCAGCGACACGCGGCTGCCCTTCTCGGCAATAATGAGCGTATGATGCAAAGCGCTGCCGGCATCGGCATCGTAAGCCACCAGCGATTGTAGCGGGCGAGACACTCGCACGCCTGCCGGAACGTACACAAACGTCCCGCCGTGCCAGAGCGCCGCGTGGAGTGCCGTGAATTTGTTGAAGTCGGGCCGCGTGGTGCGCCCCTGCATCCAATAACGACGCATCAAATCGCTGTGGGTGTGCAGTGCGTGATGTACATTATCGAAGATCACACCGTTGCGGACATCTTCCGGGCGCATCATCTGGTACGAATTCACATCGTTACAGTGGACGAGAGTGCCGGAAACCAAGCTCTCCGGGGCCATATTCTGATGCCAGCACGGCGGGAGATCATCCAGCGCAGTACGCTCACGCGACATTCGCGCCAGGCGCAACGAATCCAACGGATAACGGCGTAGAGGAGTCCGTCGCCACGCCTCTTCTTTCTGATGTGGAAGTGACATATCCTGCGCCAACACCCAGGCCTCGCGTCGGGCCGCGCGCATCCACTCGGGTTCGGCGTAGAACTCGGACAGGGCCTCAACATCACGCAGGCTAACCGCCGGGAAGTCTGGAGCAATCTGAGATACGGTCTGCGGTGCTGTACTCATCCGACTGAACCCTCCATCTGCAGATCGATCAGACGATTTAACTCGACGGCATACTCCATCGGCAATTCCTTCACAAACGGCTCCAAAAAGCCGCTGACGATCATCGCCGCGGCGCGGTTTTCGGGCAAGCCACGGCTCATCAGGTAGAAGAGCTGGTCCTCGCTGATTTTGCTGACGGTGGCCTCATGCTCGATGTGCGACTCATCCTCGTTCACGTCCATATAGGGGTAAGTGTCGGTCCGCGACTCGGGGTCAAGCAGCAGCGCATCGCAGGTGACTTTGGAATGCGCACCCACCGCGCCCTTCGCCACGCGCACCAAACCCCGATAATCGGCACGCCCGTTGCCCTTGCTGATCGATTTTGATGTAATAAGTGAGGATGTATTTGGGGCCAGGTGAATGGCCTTTGCGCCAGCATCGAAGTGCTGGTTATCGCCGGCGAAGGCGATCGAAAGTACTTCTCCGTGCGCACGCGGGCCCTTAAGGACGACAGCAGGATACTTCATCGTGACGCCCGACCCCAAATTGCCATCTACCCAGGCCATCACGCCATCTTCTTCCACCATCGCCCGCTGTGTGACCAGGTTATACACGTTGGTAGACCAGTTCTGAATGGTCGTGTAACGCGCTTGCGCCCCTTTGCCGACGAAAATCTCGATGACGCCGGTGTGCAAGGCCGCCGTCGTGTACTGGGGCGCGGTACAGCCTTCAATATAGTGTACGTTGCTACCCGCCTCAGCGATGATGATCGTACGCTCGAACTGTCCCAGATTTTGTGCGTTGATGCGGAAGTAGGCTTGCAACGGGATTTCGACATCGACGCCCGGCGGAACGTAGACGAAGCTACCGCCCGACCAAAAGGCGCTGTTTAGCGCAGCGAATTTGTTATCGGCAATGGGAACAATCGTGCTGATGTATTTCTGGACGAGATCGGGATACTTCTGCACGGCGGTGTCCATATCCACAAAGACGATGCCGTGGCTCTCCCACTCTGCCTTGAGCGAGCTGTAGACCGATTCGGAATCCATCTGCGTTTCCACGCCCGCGAGGAATTTGCGCTCGGCTTCGGGGATGCCCAATTTGTCGAAGGTGTCTTTGATCGCGTCGGGAACGTCTTCCCAGGTGCGTGCTTTTTCCGGCGTCGCACGCATAAAGTAATAGAACTCTTCAAAATTTAGCGCTCCCAGGTCCACGCCCCACGCGGGCATAGGCATACGGAGGAAAATGTCCAGTGCCTTGAGGCGGAAATCCAACATCCACTGCGGCTCGTTCTTGAGAGCCGAGATGCTGCGTACCACATCTTCACCAATGCCGCGTCGCGATTGATGGGCGTAATCGATCTCGGTAGTAAAGTCGTACCGTTGCTGCTCTTTGAGGCTCCGGAGGTCGCTGGAGGGCGTTGCCATACTTAGCTCCTCACACAGACACCGCAGTCTGTGTCGCAGCAGATTGTGGCAGTGCAGCCTGCACTTCTTCCTTGACCCAATCGTAGCCTTTTTCTTCCAACACTTCTACCAGGCTTGCATCACCGGACTGGAACACACGACCATCGTAGAAGATATGGACAAATTGCGGGTAAATGTAGTTGAGCAGCCGCTGGTAGTGCGTAATCACAAGGATGCCCATATTGAGTTCCAGTTGCAGCCGGTTGATGTTTTCGGAGACGATGCGGATCGCGTCGATGTCCAGGCCAGAATCGGTTTCGTCGAGAACCGCAAACTTCGGCTTGAGGAGCGCCATTTGCAGGACTTCGGCGCGCTTCTTCTCACCGCCGGAAAAGCCCTCGTTAAGATATCGCGTCAAGAACGCTGGATCCATTTTGAGCTTGTCCAGGTCTTCGTTCAACTCTTTACGAAATTCACGCAGTGGCATCATATGTGCATTGAGTCGACCGCGTGCGCCGGGCCGCGCCTTGTTGCCGTAGCCGCGGGCCGCGCTGGTCGCCGCGTGGAGGAACGAGGAAAGCGTCACCCCAGAGACGGAAACGGGATACTGCATCGCCAGAAAAAGACCGCGCCTTGCACGCTCGTCGGGCGGCAGCGCCAAGAGACTCTCGCCGTTGATGAGCATATCGCCCTGCGTCACCTCATAATGCGGATGGCCCATCAACGCATACGACAGCGTGCTCTTCCCAGAACCGTTTGGCCCCATCAACGCGTGGGTTTCCCCCTGACGTATCACCAGGTTCACCCCTTTGAGAATCTCTTTGCCTTCTACGTTGACGTGCAGATCGCGAATTTCCAGCGTTACAGGCGTCATAACCATACTCCATTGATAGTTGTTAGTCCGAGCGGCAAGCCAAAAGTCCGACTAAATCCGGTGAGAAGTATAGGCCAAACGTGGATTTTGTCAAGTTTTTTTCTTGTAAATTCAGAGGCTACCGCAAAAAACGGCCAGCACGGATCTGTGCTGGCCGTAGAAAACGAGCTGTACGCATTAACCGCGGAACAGGTTTCCCAGTGCGCTAAATCCAACCAGTCCCACGCCAAAAATCAGACCGATGACGAGGGAAACGATGAAAGCTACTATCCCTCCAATCAAGATCGTGGCGATGGTTTCGCCGGTATCCAGGTCCAGGCCCTCTTGAATAGCCAGGAAGCCGGCATACAGTGACAACAACAAGCCAGCAAGAGAGAACAGCCAGCCAACACATGGGATAAACGAAAGCACCCCTAAAATCTGCGGCGCTTGCGCAAACCCGATCACGCGCAGCATTTCCCCCATAGTGGCTTCACCCTTGAAAACAGACGTTCCCACAAAGTAGGTGACGGCAGACCAGACCAACCATCCAATGAAAGTTCCGAGGATCGCGCTCAGAAAAGCCAGGATAAATCCTCTTCCTTCGCCGGAGACCACTCTCCCCAACCCGCCACCGATCGCCGATAAAAACGCGACAATGGCGACCACGATCGCGGCCTGCGAAGTTGCCATCTCATCGGCCTCAACCTCAGCATAGACGCTTTTGTCCAACTTAATCACACGCAGAACCCTGTCTAACATTGCTTTGCTCCTTTCAAAATGATGTAAGAATGAACTATTGGCTGTCTCTTGTGGACCAAGCCTATATATCTATACGCAATATCTGGAAAATGGTATCATGAAATTACTGACATGACTATAACAAACTGAAGTTGTTCCGGTGCTTTGTAGACGTAGGTTTAGCAAGTACATTCGGATCAGTCGTTCACGGGCGCCCTTGCAGCGTCGACAAAACCCAAATACTGTAAAGTTATCCATAGTTCACAGTGGAATTTTATGAGGAAAAACATAGAAAGTTTTCCACATCCCTCACACCCGCTACTATAGGGGGTATGAGGCGAAACAACCCCAACATCTAGGAATAAACGGGGGTGCGCACTTACCCAAAGACCCCCTCTGCTGTGCAAAACTGTGGATAACTATAGGGTTTTCAGTGGAAAACTATACGTTTTAGGGGAAAACTCTTTGCTTTTTGCTAGTGAAAAATCCTCTCTTGCTGTGAGCACAACCAGGAGTCAACAGTACAGAGCATGCCCGCTACTCACATGTTGAAGTAAGATTCCCCACTTTATCCCCACCCTGAAAATCACTTCAATGGAACATCTAGTAAATAACATCAACCTGAACGCGATATATAGGGGCATCAAACACTTTTCCACACAATCCCCGTCCCTACTATGACCACTACAAGTTATATTCTATTTATTTCAATATTAAAATAATGAAAGCTGTTCCACTTCTGGCGGCGGAGTAAAATCTTCAGGTGTAAGTTTTCCATCTAATAAAGCCCGTAAGCGGTCAAAGTCAGCCTCGACGGTACTGCGTAGACTCGGTTGGTGCAAGGCTGCTGCCGGGTGGTACATAGGAAAGTAAACGCGGTCGTTGACTTTCCGGGGCTGTCCATGGACGATGGAGATTTTCTCGTCAGGGAAGGCGCGATTCATAGAGTGGCGTCCGAGCGTGACGATGACTTGTGGGCTGATAATCTCAATCTGCTGATCCAGGAAAGGTGTGCACACATTGACTTCTTCGATGAGCGGGTCGCGGTTTCCCGGTGGACGACACTTGATGACGTTGGTGATATAGACTGTCCCGCGATCGATGCCAGCCTTTTGCAACAACTCGTTCAGGAATCTGCCCGCCGCGCCGACAAATGGAATCCCCTGCTGATCTTCGTGGAATCCAGGGGCTTCACCGATAAACATCAACGTGGCATTTACCGGGCCATCGCCGGGAACCGCACGGGTGCGCCCGACGTGCAGCTGGCATTGTGTGCACGCTCTCACCTGCGCGTGGATGTCCTCCAAAGCCTGCTCACGGTTGTTGACCATCGCTGTCCTCCTGAAAATAGTTGAAAGTAAAGGCTTGAGTATGCTGCTGGTTACGCTATGCTTGCTGGTTGAGGGTGGAACCGGTGTTCTAGCTGGGCTCGCCGTTGGCGCAAATAGGTATGATATGCTTGCTCTGCGACGTTGGCGCGCATATAGTAGGCATCTTCTCCGTCTACGTAATAGCCCCGCAACTTTGAAACCACGACAAAGTTATACTTGGCGTAGAGATTTTGCGCCACGGCATTCGAGACGCGCACTTCAAGGGCTACCGTCTGCGCCCCGTTATGGATGGCTTGATCCACTGCAGTATGTAGCAACAATTCTCCTAGACCCCATCCACGCCATTCTGGCCGCAGAGCAAGCGTACTGATGTGTCCCCGCTCCACCTCGACGCGCATCCCCACAAAACCTACGATCTGCGAGGTCAGAGCGGCGCGGCGCTCCGTCCACGAGTGTGTCCGCCGGGACTGTGTCCGGTAGTCTTGCGCACGGCTAT
>JBJYXQ010000503.1:3115-7478 GCA_046260035.1 Anaerolineae bacterium | reverse complement strand
CGGCTATTTTGCCGCAGCATCTCAGGGGTCAATTGCAGGACAAAGTAGTGTGCATTCGGGTTGAAGTATAATTCCTGTACGTAGGCCGACTCTGGCCAGGGATCGCGAAACACTAACCGGTCGATGCTGATGACCGTGGGGATGTCTTTGGCTTCCAATCGCCGGATGTGGAAGGGGGGGCTCGTTTCGTTCATCGCGCGTACAGAGGCTGGAGCGTTGCCGGATCATCGGTTTGCCCGGCGCGCAGCCGTGGCCATGCGATATCCGCCAGGAATCCGGCCCGACGTAGATGCCATGCCGGCGCGGGGAGGGTAAACAGTGCGTCTGCGGGCAAATCTGCTGTTTCGATCTCTCCTACGAGGAGTGCTGGTTCGTCGATCTGGGCGAAAAATTCTGCCCACGTTGCTATAGCAACCTCGGTTTCAGCGTGCCAACCGTCATCGATCCAGCCATAGCGGGCGAATCCGGCCCGCTTCCGCCCGGCAGCAAAAACAGCATACAGCGGACGATCATCGGCGGGCTGCGCCGCGACAAGGATATCCAGTGAGGGCACACCGATGAGCGGGAGTTGTTGGGCCACCGCCATGCCTTTCGCCAGGGCTACCCCGATGCGCACGCCGGTATACGAACCCGGGCCAATGCAGACCGCCACAGCGGTCAAATCGGTGGATGTGAGTTCCGATGCTTCGAGGCTTTGCACGATGCGCGCCGCGAGGGTCACCGTGTGCCGATTGGCGGCTTCCCAGGTGCATTCGCTGCGTAGCACCTGTCCATCATGCAGGGCGATGCTGGCGCGTGAGGTGGCAGTATCGATAGCGAGTAACATTGATGTGTTACGTTCTCCTTCAAGTATGGAGCTGGCAGTGAACGGCGGTCAACATCAGTATCCCGCAAGCTCCTTGCGTAGTTTTTCCTGGATGGCGTGATGGTGATCCCCGTTGGCGTGGAAGGTCAGCGAACGTCGTTGCTCATCCAGCACGCGCAGTGTTATCCACAACGCCTCTTCCGGGAAGATGTCCGCGGCACGCTCTGCCCATTCCACCACACATACAGATCTTGGATCGCCCAACAATTCTTCCAGACCTAAATCTTGGGCTTCTGTTAGAGATGCGATGCGGTACAGGTCGATGTGATAGAAAAAGTCATTGTCCTGATTACGGGTGTGGCGGCGGATGATGATAAATGTGGGACTGATCAGCGCCATCGTTGCGCCCCATCCGATACCAATGCCCTGTGCCAGCACGGTTTTTCCCGTTCCCAGATCTCCTTCCATCGCGATGACGTCTCCGCCGTCAAGCAGCATCCCTAAACGCGCACCTACGCGGCGCGTTTGCTCCGGGCTGCGGCTGATGAATTCAATGGCGTCTGGACTCAGGATTGGCATAAAAAATCTGCACCATTTTTCTGTCAGCAGATTGAGCAGATGAAGCAGATTTTTGGATTCAATTGGCTTAATCTGCTGACGAGTTTACCAGGATCGTATTCATTATACTACAAAGACGATACCTTCCAAAAATCATTTTCCGCCATCCGCTCCAGCAATTGCCGGGCGGCGGCCTTTGCGCCGGGTTCGCTCTCTCCAACTGGGCCGACGCACGAGGGACAGCCATCCGTGCATGGGCACGTCTGCACTCGTTCCAATGTCGCTTCGACCAAACGAGGCCATAGGTCGACCAGCCGCGGCGACAATCCTGCGCCACCCGGTACGTCATCGAAGACGATGATCGCAGGCAAAGCACTCTCCGCATCGCGCGCCTCTACCGAAGTGCCCAAATCTCCGGGATCGCACATCAGGAACACAGGCGCGAGGTTGCGTAACAGGTAGGATAGGCCGCTTAATGCCGTCCGCGCCCCGCGTGCCCGTTCAAGTTGATGGTGGCACGGTGGGCAGACCGTGAATAGGTTTTCCGGGGCATGGGCCAATCGCAGGGCTTCTTGCCGTGGATACTGCGCCAGAAACGTGCGCAGTGCGGTGAGGTGATGTACCTCCAGTGGATGTCCAGGCTGTGCCGTAGTTCCACACATGCGACACTTGTGCCCGTCGCGTGCAAGGATTGTCTTGCGGATCTCCGGCCACGCCGGGCCATAGTCCAGCGGGGCCAACATCACGCCGGCTTCTGCCAGATCTTCCACCAGCGCCGAGGACAGCGTCAATCGGAAGGCCTCCGTTTCCATCACCTGCTCCGGCAAGTCGATCTCGCCCCAACCGAGCGTCTCGTGCGTGCCCTGCTGCACGCGGCGATAAGCCGCCGGTTTGATATGCACGCGTACTTCCTCGTCGGTGAGTTGTGGTGTAACGTCAAGCGTGCCGAGAGCCCTGCGCACGGTCAGGCGCTCCACCTTCGTCGCCGATGAAGCAATTGTGAAATAGTCGAGTTCGACGGGCCGGGCCAGCGCGATACCCTGCTCCCAATCCAGCGACTCGATGAGGTACATCTCGCCGCTGTGCAGATAAACCGCGCCTTCGTGGACAAGGTTGGGTGCGCTGAGCCGGTCTACTGTGCCAACGACGCCTCCATCCGTGGACTGGATCACGACGTTATCCGCCGTGGCCGAACGCAACGAAAGCGATTGAGCCGGATATGCTTCGCCAACCCACGTGAAGCGCCCATTGCGCTGGTGCAGCACGTCTTCTGCGCTGAGGGCCTCCAGGATTGCGCCTGCGTTCTGCGCCTTGCCGAAAGGTTCACCTCGATCGAAAGGCAACTCGAACGCGGCGCAGGTGAGGTGCGCGGCAAGCAGGCTCAACGTGTCGGGGTTCACTCGCGCCTCTTCCGGCGAACGCCCGAAGAAATATTCCGGGTGCGAGATCAGGTATTGATCCAGCGGCGATGGTGTGGCGATGAGGACAGAGAGCGATGCCCCTGCCCGTCGCCCGGCGCGCCCCATCTGCTGGCGGGTTGCCGCGATGGTGCCAGGATAGCCTACCAAAATGGAGGCGTCGAGCGCGCCAATGTCGATGCCCAGTTCCAGCGCATTGGTGGCGACGACGACGCGCGTCTTCCCGTCGCGCAGACCCCGTTCGATAGCGCGGCGTTCCTGGGGCAGATAGCCGCCGCGATAGCCCTGGATGGCGTTTGGGGCAAAGCCGGCACGCTCTGCCCGCTCGCGCAGTTCGCGCAGCAGCAGTTCCACGGTCATGCGGGCGCGGGCAAAGACGATCGTCTGCACGCCGGCCTGGAGCAGCTTCAGCGTCAATTTAATGGCCTCAGCAGTGGCGCTGGCTCGCAGGCCGAGCGCCGGGTTGAGCAGCGGCGGATTGTAGAAGATGACGTGGCGTTGGCCGTAGGGCGCGCCGTCTTCTTCTACAGCGATGACCGGATCTTCCCACACCGCTTCGGCCAATTCGCGGGCGTTGGCGATGGTGGCTGACGCTGAGACGAACTGTGGTTCCGCGCCGTAAAAGCGCGCCACACGGCGGGCGCGGCGCAGCACGTTGGCGACGTGGCTGCCGAAGATGCCCCGGTAGGTGTGCAACTCGTCGAGCACGATGTAGCGTAAGCCGCTGAAGAAGCGTACCCAGCGGGTGTGGTGCGGCAGGATGCCCAGGTGCAGCATGTCGGGATTGGTGACGATGATGCGCGCCTCATTGCGGATGGCAGCGCGGTGACGCTGCGGCGTATCGCCGTCGTAGGGACGCAAGGCCAACGGTGCCTGTAATGCGCCAATCCATTGCTCCATTGCCGTGATCTGGTCGTGCGCCAAGGCCTTGGTTGGGAAGATCAACAGCGCTGTAGCGATAGGATCGCGCATCAGCGTGTTGAGCAAGGGAAGCGTGTACCCGAGTGTCTTGCCGGAGGCTGTGCCGGTGGTGAGGATGACGTTCTCGCCGCGCAGCGCGGTTTCGACCGCGCGCGCCTGATGGGTGTAGAGCGCGTCGATGCCCAGCCTGCGTCCTACCTCAGAAAGACGCGGATTCAGATCGGTGGGCCACGCGGTTATGCTCGCGCCGCGTGCGGGCAATGTCCGCCACGCTGTTACATTGCGGATGAAGTTCGCGTCTGCGCGTAATCTCGCAGCTAACGTTTCAATCGACATACTGCTACCAGCTTTCAGCGATCAGCCTTCAGCTTCTTCCCCCCGTCTACCGTCTACTGTCTGCCGTCTACCGCCAGCTGAGTTCTTCGTACACTTCCTCATAATACAACACACTCTCCACTGGCGTATTGGGCGGGATGTGGTTGCCGACGGCCAGGAAGAAGCCCGGACAGTGTTTGCCAATTGCCATGCAGCGCTCGACTTCCGCACGGATGGCGGTTTTATCGCCCTTCAGCAGGATGCGCGTGTCGGCGTTGCCGATGAAGACGTGCGTGCGCCCGTATTTCTCGGCGATGGTGGTCATATCCGTCCACGGCTCCAGCAC
>JBJYXQ010000503.1:0-3015 GCA_046260035.1 Anaerolineae bacterium | reverse complement strand
CATCTCCCACCCGAAGATGTCGATCAGGCCGGAGATCATCGTCACGTAGACGCCCGTCATCGTGACTTGGTCTGGCGTCTCTTCCCGCTGCCGCCGGTAGTGCTCCTCGAAGCGCCGTGTCAATTCACCCTGGTCTCGCGGCCCGTAGACTGTCCACGGATCGAACGCCAGTACTTTCTCGGGTGTTGCGAACGGGCACGTCACCGTGTCCCGGCGATCCACGCCGCCGGCGGCATACTCCGCGTGGCCCATATCCGTGTGACACGCGGCTAACTCATCCCCACCGATCAGCGTGGACCAGCGGAAATCAAAATCCCAGGCTTCCATCAGGGCCAGCGCGCCTCGACGTTTCACGTCAGCGGGACTGTACGGGCTTATATCGAGACCGGTCACAGATTTGATGACATCCCAGTGCTCCGTGACAGAATACTCGGTGTGCGGCACGCGCGCAGGCATGTCCAGATTGATTGCGGCCCAACCGTCAGCGTAGGACATTGTTTTTCTTGTCAGAATTCGGTTATGGAATTTGGCAATGGCCCTTCGGTATCGTTCAGGCCAGCAAATTCGTGATCCTCAGCGTCCTCGCGGTAGTGCGTGCCTCGCGATTGACGGTTGTGCCACGCCGCGCGCGTGACAATCCACGCGGACTGCGCCATATTCCGCAAGCCAATGAGGTTGTCGTTCAGGCGTGTCGAGCGGTAGAATTCGTCGATCGCGCCCCACAGGTGGTTGAGGTCCTGCAACGCACGCACCAACCGGTGCGTGTTGCGTGCCAACCCAACGTAGAGCCACATAATGTTCTGGAGGGTACGGGCATCGCGGTAAACCAGCACGGGATCGGCAGCGGCACCTTCGCTGACATCCTGCCAGGGAGGGATGTTGTCCGTAGCCACCCGGCACAAATCGTCACGCGTGCGCACATCGCGCCCAGCTCGATCGCCCCACACCAGCCCTTCCAATAGCGAAGTGCTCGCCAGGCGGTTTGCGCCGTGGACACCGGTGCAGCTCACTTCGCCGATGGCGTACAAGCCCTCGAGGGTCGAGCGTCCCCACAAGTCAACATGGACGCCACCGCAGAAGTAGTGTGCCGCCGGGACAACGGGGATCGGTCCGGCGGTGATGTCCACGCCCGCTTGCAGGCACGTTGCATAGATGCTGGGGAAACGCTCGCGAATGCGCTCCGCCTCCATCACACTCGCCAGATCGAGCAGGACGTTGGCGTACCCATGTTCCAACATCTCGTGATGGATGGCGCGGGCGACGATATCGCGTGGGGCCAGATCGCCCCACTTGGGCGCGTAGGTATCCATAAAATGGCGCCCATCGGGTGTGTAGAGCCGCGCGCCTTCGCCGCGCACAGCCTCGGAGATGAGGAAGTTGTCGGCCCCGGCAACGGCGAGTGTAGTGGGATGAAATTGGATGTACTCCGCATTGATGACGCGCGCGCCTGCGCGGTAAGCCATGGCCAGGCCGTCGCCGCGCGCACCGGGCGGATTGGTGGTGTGGCGGTAGATGCGCCCCACGCCACCCGTCGCAAGGATTGTGACCGGCGCGAGGACGCGGTGGATGGCGTTCTCAATGCGATCCAGCACGTAAGCGCCGTGGCATGTGATCGGCTGGTAAGTTGCCAGGGGATCGCGGCTGTGATGCGACGAGGTGATGAGGTCCACGGCCGTCATCCCGGTGAGCAACGTCACGTTGGGCAGCTCACGCAGCCGGGCGAGCATCGCAATTTCGATGGCGCGGCCGGTCGTGTCGCCCACGTGGAGAATGCGTGACAGGGAGTGCCCGCCCTCGCGAGTGCGGGAGATTTCCCCACGTGCGTTTTGATCGAAGGGCACGCGACATTCTTCGATCAGCACACGCTCTACCAGGCCCGGGCCTTCTTCGGCCAGCAGACGCACCGCCGGGGGCCAACTTAGCCCGGCTCCCGCGCGCAGGATGTCTTCTACGAGCAGGTCGGGCGAATCCCCCTCACCGTCGGCCACGATGCCGCCCTGTGCGTAGCGGGTATTGGCCTCGTCTGGATCGTGCGTGCGGGTGATGATAGTAATCTGGCGTTGGCGGTCTCGCGCCAATTGTAGCGCCACCGCAGCCCCGGCAATCCCGGAGCCGATGATGAGGACGTCGGTTTCGATGGGCATAAGTCTCCTTTGGAGCTCTCAGCTATCAGCGGTCAGCCAGAACTGAAAAACTGATGGCTGATTGCTACAGCGCTAACATCCGCTCTAACGCGATCTTCGCCCAGTGACGGGTCTCCGGCTCAACGGTGACTTCGTTGCGCAGTTCGCCACGCGCCAGGGCGTCCATCACTTCGGCGAGATTATCGACCGTGATCTGGCTCATATTGGCGCAGTAAGGTGGCACGTCTGCCAGCGAAAGAATGAGTTGATCGGGATGTTCGGTTTGTATGCGGTGGACGAGATGACTTTCCGTCCCGATGGCCCACTGCGTTCCGGCGGGCGCAGCCTCCACCTGTTTGAGGATGTAGGCCGTCGAGCCGGCGTCGTCAGCCAGTGCTACCAACTCGGCCTTGCACTCCGGGTGGACGATGACGCGGATGCCCGGATAACGCTCACGCATCTTGTGGATGTGCTCCGGGCGGAAGCGCTGGTGGACGTTGCACACGCCGGGCCAGAGAATGACCTTCGCCGCACGGATGGCCTTCGCACTGGGGGGGCGGTGGATGTTCCACAGTAGCATCTCTTCCGGAGGAATGCCGAGTTTATTCGCCGTATTGCGTCCCAGGTGTTGATCGGGGAAGAAGAAGACGCGTGGACGCTGTCCTAGTGCCCATTTCAGCACTTTGTCCGCGTTGCCGGATGTGCAGACCGTCCCGTTGTGTTGTCCGCAGAAGGCTTTGAGGGCTGCATCCGAGTTGACGTAAGTGATGGGCGTGATCTCGGCGTCGGCGCTGCTGCCTTCGGCGGTAAGGGCGGCGTCGATTATATCCCACGCTTCCTGCACCAGGTGTTCGCTGGCCGTTTCGGCGAGGAAGCAGCCCGCTTCAATGTC
>JBJYXQ010000502.1:0-7973 GCA_046260035.1 Anaerolineae bacterium | reverse complement strand
TTGAGCTTAGAAAGGAGCACATGGCGAGGACCTACGTTTCCCTGGACTTAGAAATGACCGGCCTGGATCCCATGCGGGATGCAATCATCGAAATCGGTGCACTGCGTTTCGATGGGGATGAGGTTTTGGAGACTTTCTCTACTTTTGTCAATCCGGGGCGGAAAATCCCCCTGTTTATCACTGAATTAACCGGTATTACCAATGCGGATGTGGAAGGCGCGCCGGGTGGGCGCCAAGCTACCTACCGGTTGGCCGAATTTGTGGGCCGCGATCCGGTTGTGGGGCACAACATCGGCTTTGATCTGGCATTTCTGCGCCAGCATAACGTCCTGCGCGGTAATGCCTCGATTGACACTTTTGATCTCGCCGGCATTTTAGTGCCGCACGCTGGGCGCTACAGCCTGGCGAACCTCGTGCACGAATTGGCGATTGATCTCCCGGAACAGACGCACCGCGCGCTCGATGACGCAGTGATGGCGCACGCGCTTTATATGGCGTTGATGGGGCGCGCCGCGCAACTGCCCCAACAAACATTGCGGGAAATCGTCCAACTGGGACAGCGTATCCAATGGGGGCCGAGCAACTTTTTCCGTGACGCGCACTACGTTCGCCAGCGTTATGGGTTCAGTGGCGGTATCGGTGCACAGTTAGCCTCCAAGCGCGGCGGTGACGCAGCCGGTCCATTGTTCGTCGAAGAAGAGGAAATATTCTACGAACCGCTGGAACCGCGCCGCGAACTGCGTCCCATTGACCTGGATGCACTCTCGGCATTGCTGGATGATGACGGCTCGCTCGCCGAGGTGTTCTCCGAGTATGAATATCGCTCGCAGCAAGTGGAAATGCTCCAGGCTGTGGGGCAAGCGTTCAATGAAGGCCAGCACCTGATGGTCGAGGCTGGGACGGGTACAGGAAAATCGCTGGCCTATCTACTTCCCGCAATCGAATGGGCGGTGCAAAATCGCCAACGGGTGGTGGTTTCGACCAACACGATCAATCTCCAGGAACAACTGGCGAACAAGGATTTGCCCGAGCTGGCCGAGGCGCTGTACGAGTTCAAGCACCAGGTACTCAAGGGACGCTCGCATTACCTGTGCCGCCAGCAGTTCCAGGCGTTGCGGCGGCGCGGCCCCGCCACCGAAGATGAGATGCGTGTGCTGGCCAAGGTCCTGCTCTGGTTACCTAACACCCTCGATGGTGACGGCGATGGGCTCTTCATGCCGACCGGACAGGAGCAGGCCGTCTGGTATGGGATTTCAGCGGCCAACGAAGCTTGCGACCCGGAGCATTGCATATTCTTCCAGACTGATCGTTGTTTCTTCTACCGGGCACGGGCGAAAGCTGAAGGCGCGCACATCCTTATCGTCAATCACGCTTTGTTGCTGGCCGACATCGCCGCACAGAACCGCGTGCTGCCGGAGTATCAACTGCTTATCGTCGACGAGGCGCACCATCTGGAAAGGGCTGTGACGGAGGCACTCCGTTATACGGTGAGTTGGCCGATGTTATCCCGTGTTTTCGAGGACCTATTGTATTCCCGGCAGGCTTCTGCTGGCTTGTTGGAGACGGTGTTGAATCTGGCGCAGAACCAGCCACGCAAGACGGCGACGGCGCTGCAGGATGCGTGCATACGGCTGCAGGACGCCGGGGAGCGCGTCGAGCATCAGTTGGAGGCGCTCTTTGTCGATATAGAGACATTCCTCAACGAGCACGTGGATCGAGGTGGCAGTTATGCTGTCCGCGTGCGGTTGACGCCCAACATGCGTGCCGAGCCCGGTTGGGATGACGCAGTGCGAGGGTGGGCGCAGGTTGCGCCGCACTTCTCCGTCCTTGTGGAGGGGATGGCGCTGCTGGCCGATGGTTTGGAGGAACTGAGTTCCGCCGAAGTTCCCGGCTTCGATATGGCTCACGCGCGATTGCTGGGCATTAAGCGGCTATTGGATGCGGCCCATCAAGAACTCGGACCGTTTATCGCCGCGCCGCAGGAGAACATCATCTACTGGCTGGAGTCGAGGAACAATTATCCGTTCACATGCAATGCTGTCCCCTTGCACGTGGGGACGTTGGTCCGTGAGCATTTGTTTGACAAGAAGCGCTCGGTCATCCTCACCTCGGCGACGTTGCGTGTGGAAGGCAGTTTCGACTATATGCGCGAGCGTTTGAGCGCGCAGAAAGCGGAAGAATTGGCCGTTGGTTCGCCCTTCGACTACCAATCCGCTGCGCTGCTCTATGTTGTTACCGATGTGCCCGAACCGCGTAGCCACGGTTACCAGCAGATTATGGATCAAACCTTGATCGATCTATTCCGCGCGACGCAAGGACGGGCGCTGGCGTTATTCACCTCCTATGCTCAACTGAAGGCCACGGCGCAGGCCATTACCGGCAAGCTGGCACAAGAGGGCATCACGGTCTACTCGCAAGGGAGCGGAAGCTCGCGTGCGCAGTTGCTCGATAATTTCAAGCACGGCGAGAAGGCGGTGCTTCTCGGTACGCGTTCGTTCTGGGAAGGTGTGGACGTTCCCGGCGAGGCGCTTTCGGTTCTAGTGATCACCAAGCTGCCTTTCGACGTTCCCAACGACCCGATCGTTGCCGCACGCGCCGAGGGGTACGATGATCCGTTCAACGAGTACATGGTGCCGGAAGCCATCCTGCGCTTCACCCAGGGTTTTGGTCGGCTGATTCGCACCGCGACGGATCAGGGAATTGCGGTGATGATGGATCAGCGCGTGTTGACGAAACGATACGGGCGGCGTTTCCTTGACTCCTTGCCCGATCCGCTCATCCGCCAGGGGAAGCGCGCGCAGCTTCCCGAGATTGCTGCACGGTGGCTTGCCGGCAAATCACTGCTCGTCGATGCCGGAAGCGACGCCGATTTCGACGGTGGCTGGAACGCCTCGCCGCCTGAAGAACCTCCCTGGTTCTGGGGAGCCTGAACAATTTTGGATTTTGGATTGCCGATTTTCGATTAATTCACTTATCCGCCGATTCTTTGTTTCTAATTTCTCACTTTTAATTTCTAACTTCTAATTTGTTGGAGGTCTTATGCGTATTGTCGTTGATGCTTTTGGTTCAGATGCCTGTCCTGGGCCGGATGTGGCCGGGGCGGTCATGGCGGCCAAAGAGTGGGGGGATGAAATCATCTTGGTTGGGCCTGAGGCGCGCACGCGTGAGGAACTGGCGAGGCACGATACTCAGGGTCTCAACATTCGCATTGTCCACGCGCCTGATGTCCTCACGATGGAGGATCACTCCGAGGCTGTGCGCGCGAAGGAGAACTCGTCCATTCGCGTGGGTATGCGTATGGTGAAGAGCGGCGAGGCCGATGCCTTCGTCTCAGCAGGGAACACCATCGCTTGCCTTTCAGCCGCCATCTTCGATCTGCGCCGTATTCCTGGCATTCGTCGTCCGGCGCTGGCGACGGTCTACCCTGTAACGCTGAAGCCGGCGGTCTTCCTCGATATGGGTGCGACCGCCGATCCCAAGCCGGAGTACCTTCTACAATTTGCGCAAATGGGTATTATCTACGCCGAGAACATCCTCAACATCACCAATCCGCGGGTTGGGCTTTTAGCGAATGGCGAAGAGGAAGAGAAAGGGACGATGGTGCTGCGCGATACTTTCGCACTTTTCTCTCAGAGTGATTTCAACTTCGTCGGTAACGTTGAGCCGAAGGAGGTTGTCAAAGGCCACGCCGACGTCGTCGTTACGGATGGCTTTACGGGCAACATCCACATCAAAACCGCAGAAGCGGTTGCTTCTTTTATGAAACTGGTTATCAAGCATGATGTGTTGGGCAACACGCTGTCGAAAGTAGGCTTGGTCTTGCTACTTCCGGCTCTGGTCGTGGCCCTGCCTGGATTGCTCTGCCTTTGGCCCGCTATCAAGGGAATGATGAAGCGCCTGGACTATGCCGAAGTCGGCGGCGGCCTACTGTTGGGCGTCGATGGCGTGGTGATCGTTGGGCACGGGCGCTCCAATGCCAAAGCGGTGAAGAGCGCCATCCTTCGAGCGCGTGAAGCTGTGGCGGCGCAGATTATTCCTACGATCAAGGCCGGATTGGCGGCGCGTCGGCAGGTGTCCAATGGCTGACCGTGCGCAAGGGACGCGCCCACGCTCGGATACGAGCGTCCGCGTCGTCGTCACCGGCATGGGCATGATCACGCCGGTTGGGTTGTCCGTATCTGAAACGTGGGAGAGCGCACTTGCTGGGAAATCCGGTATAGCGCCGATCGAACGTTTCGATGCATCAGAATTTCCGGTGCAGATTGCTGGCGAGGTCAAGAATTTCGAGCCGACGCGCTATGTACCCCGTAAAGAGGTACGGCGAATGGCACGCTGTTCCATGTTTGCGGTCGCCGCGGCGCAGGAAGCTATGGCCGATGCGGGATTATCCACGCCGCTGCCCGATCCTGAACGTGTCGGAACCGTGGTCGGTGTAGGAATGGGCGGTATAGATTGGGCGCTCGAACACACCGCGAAGCTGTGGCGTCAGGGGTTGATCGGTGTGAGTCCCTTCGCTCTGGCTGCCTCATTGCCGAACATGCCTTCGTATCACGTCAGCTTGCTGGCGGGCGCGCAGGGGCCGATCACGACACCTGTCGCTGCGTGTGCGACGGGTTCGCAGGCGATTGGTGAGGCAGCGAATCTCATCCGCCATGGCTGGGCCGACGTGGTGCTAGCCGGCGGTACGGAAGGCTTGATTATCGACGTTTCGATCATCGGTTTTGCGGTGATGGGCGCCCTGTCACGCCGTAACGACGAACCGGAGCGCGCCAGTCGCCCCTTCGACAAAGGCCGCGACGGTTTTGTGCTGGCTGAAGGTGCGGGTGTCCTGATTCTGGAACGTCTAGAACACGCGCTGGAACGTGACGCGCACATCTATGGCGAGGTACTCGGCTATGCGTCATCGTCGGATGCGTACCACATCGCACAGCCTGATCCTGAGGCGCGCGGGGTGTGCCGGGCGATACAGTGGGCGTTGCAGGACGCGGGTGTTGCGCCGGAAGACGTGGATTACGTCAATGCGCATGGCACATCCACGCAGTTGAATGACGCCGTCGAAACGTTCGCGTTGAAGAAGGTTTTTGGTGATCACGCCTACAAACTGGCTATCAGCTCCAATAAGTCGGTCTTTGGGCACACGTTGGGGGCGGCTGGTGCAGTCGAGACCATTCTGACGTTCAAGATGTTCGAGGAGGGCATTATTTTGCCTACGCTAAATCTCGATGAACCGGACCCGGACTGTGATCTTGATTACGTGCCCTGGAAGCCGCGTTCGGTGCAGGCGCATATCGCCCTGAAAAACGCTTTCGGCTTCGGCGGGCAAAATGCCTGTCTCGTGCTGTCCCGCTGGAATGGGGCTGCGTAGGAGGGGGTATGCGTCTGATTGCTAATGAATCACAAATAAAGATCCGTACCCGTATTGGCGAAATTGCGCCATTGGCAGGTGCTGGTCTCTTGATTGTCGGAATGGCGATCCTGTTCTTGAAACCGGAATGGCTCTGGATCGCATCTATTATCGTGTGGGTGGGCTTTCTGGGCTCGCTCATCGGCAGTTATTTCGTTGGGCGTTACATGGGACCGTTGGCGCATCATGTGAAAGTGCCCGAAGCTTTGAAAGGCTTAGACAATAGTTACACGCTGTTTATGTACAAAACCGCTGCCCCCTTCGTGCTGCTGGATGCTGGTGGTCTCACCGTGATTACGGTGCGCTCGCAGGGCGGGCATATTACCTATGCAGACGGCAAATGGAAGCACAAGGAGAAAATGGGCGGACTCAAACGCTTTGCCGGTCAAGAAGGGGTGGGACGCCCGGATCAGATCGCAAAGGTGGAGATGGATGACCTGCAACGCTCCTTGCGCAAACGGTTGCCCGAAGGGCTGGAAATCCCGGTGCGTGCGGTTATCCTTTTTGTTCACCCTGATGCGCTGCTTGAGGTCGAAGATTCACCTGTTCCGGTGTTCCGTATGCCGGAGTTAAAGCGCTGGCTGCGCCGTGAAGGTCGCCGTCCTAATCTGCCCAAGGAGACGTTGGCGCAATTGTATACGGCGTTGGGAATCGAAGCGGAAGATTAGTTGAGGCTTGATTCAAACATTAAGAAAGCGGCCCTACACTGTGTAGGGCCGCTTTTTGTTGTAGACAATGGTTACGGCAAGGGGGGCGGAGTTGCACCAAACAAGCTGCTCAGGTCGGATACTTCGCTCGCCTTAACCCAGTTCGCCATACCGGCTTTCCAGACCAGCGTGTCGCGGGTTAGTTGCCCAGATTGGACGTACTGTTGCAGCGTTGCCATATCGAATGGCCCCTGCTGCTGTCCGCCGATAGCAACGTAGAACGCGGCGGCCTGTGGAATCGGCGGCGGGGCAGCAGCCGGCGCGGCCTGCTGGCCTTGCGGGGTTGCAGCCTGTCCAAGCATCTGGCCCATCGCTGCACCTAGACCGACTCCGGCGCCTAAGCCAACGCCTGATCCGGCAGCGCCCTGGTTCTGTGCAGCGTCGCGCATCGCTTGCGCGCCCTGATACTGCATATAGGCACCCATATCGCCAATCGCGCCCATAGAGGCACGAGCATCGATGGCTTTTGCCGTCTCCTCGGTGGGAGAGATGGACTCCACGTAGAACGAGTTGAGCGTGACACCACGCGAGGCGAACTCTTCCTGCGCCTTCGCGCGCACGCCGGCTCCCAACTCTTCGACGAAGGCCGCCATCTGGATGATCGACTTGCCCATCTCGCCGATGAGGTCCATCATCTTGCTGAGGATGATGCTGCGGAAGAACGCCTGGATGTCGCGCGTGCTGTAGAGATTCTGCGTCCCTACGATCTTAGCGACAAAAAGCTGCGGATCGGTAACCTGGATGGTGTAGGTGCCGAAACCGGTCACGCGTGCCATGCCCAGGATCGGATCGGGGATGGTGATGGGCTGTGGCGTGCCCCACTTCATGTCCGTCAATTCCCGTGTGGTGACGAAAAACACTTCCGCTTTGAACGGTGTTTGTCCGGAGAACACCTTGCCGATCAAGTCAACGAGAACGGGGATGTTGGCGGTTGTAATCGTGTGCCGTCCCGGTCCGAAGGTATCCAGCGCCTTTCCGTCGCGGAAGAAGACCGCCGCTTGAGATTCGCGCACGATCAACTGGCTGCCGATGCGAAAGTCGCCGGAGCCGCGCTCGGGAACGCGATGGACGATTTCGCCACGCCCCTCATCTATATATTCAACTAAATCTAAAACGCGAGCCATAGTTCTTAACCTCCGATTCTGTTATCCGTTATACACCGGTGCTGGCGGTGCCGCGCAGCACGTCCTGGCGCTCATCGAACGTCGCATTAGCCTCACGGGCCAGATCACGTACCATCAGGATAAGCGCGCGCGCATCTTCACCCTCGATGCCCGCTCGCGCGTTGCTGATGGCATTGTCAATCCGGTCAGCGTAGCCGACCAATGCGCTATCGAACTCATAAACACGATCCAATTCATCTTCTTTGACTTTGACTGCATCGAACAACCCGCCATAGCCGTAGGGTGCGGTGCGGACCCGGTCGATGAACGTCTGGATCTGGGTGGCGGCACTGCCGGTTTCATCAAGCAGCTCGAATTTCCCCGCTCCCATAAGATCTTGTTGCAGGCCGTCCAGTTGAGTTTTGACGGTGCGCATACGGTTGACAATGTGATCGCGGAGAAGCTTGTCGGCCTCGCGGCGCAGCTCCTTCTCTTTGTAGCCTTTATAACCGGGGATCTTGGCGACCAATTGCTCGAAGCCGGACATTTGGTCTTTGACTTGATCAAGCAAACTCATTGTTACCTCCTTATACACTTGCGGTGATTAGAATTTACGTTGGCCGAACTGTAAGCTATCTATGTGTCCATTGTAGCACAGAAATGATTCATAGAAAAGCAACCATATACTGATACGTGCTCGGCTTGTAAAAGTCGCAATCCACGTTACACTGTGCTGCTAAGATCTTATCATTCTCGCGG
>JBJYXQ010000501.1:12265-14682 GCA_046260035.1 Anaerolineae bacterium | reverse complement strand
GCAAGGTTTTGATGTCGGCGATTTCGATCATCCGGCCCTCTTTGATGATGCCCACGCGGTTGCACATACGCTGCACTTCGCCCAGGATGTGCGATGAGAAAAAGACCGTCACCCCACGCGCATTTTCTTCCTGAATCAATTGGAAGAATTTGCGCTGCATCAGCGGATCAAGGCCGGCGGTAGGCTCGTCGAGGAACAGCAGTTTGGGCTGGTGCAGAAGGCCTTGCACGATGCCCACTTTCTTCTTGTTGCCGTAAGAGAGATCGTCGATACGGCGGTTCAGTTCCAGTTCCATCGTATCGGCCAATGTCAGCATCCGCTGCGTGCAGTCTTTGTCGTAAAAACTGGCCGAATATTCGAGCAGGTCGATCACCTTCATCCGCTCGTAGTAGAAGACGTCGGAGGGCAGATAGCCGATGTCCTGCCGGAGTTCCGGACCGTACTTGATGCAGTCCTTGCCAAAGATGGTGGCGCTGCCGCTGGTGGGATAGATCAACGACAAGAACAGGCGAATCGTCGTGGATTTCCCCGCCCCGTTCGGCCCGATGAAGCCGAAAATCTCTCCCTCATCCACGTGAAATGAGACATCGACAATGCCTCGGGCTTTGCCGTAATATTTAGTTAGGTGGTTGGCCTCAATGACGCTCATAATGCTGCTCCTTTAAGACAGTCCGATAGTCGTTTTCAGTATTGTTCCCTTCTCTCCTGATGGCACAAACCGGCCTTACATAGGCCATCCACGTGGCTGGATTGAGTTTTGTACTCCAGTCATAGAGGGGCCATCTGTCACGGTCCACGCGCCATTGGTCGTTATCTCAGGAGATGCGCATCTTTGCCGCCGTGCCTCTTGGGGATCAATAAGAGGCGATTATATTCCTGTCTTCCCACGTGTCAATGCCACTTGTCGTGGAAGCCGGGACCTTAGCCTGCTCGTCAAAGTTCCTTTTTTGCTTCGAGCGGATGCGGATGCCGCCCATCCGGCCAGATCCGCGTCTTATGACATGCCTCGGCTTAAAACGGGGAACTGGCGTTCCCCTCTAAGCGAGAATGATAAAGCCCCATCGTGAGAGTTTAAAAAGTCTCTCGCTCGACCGGCAAATAGATGTCCCACACACCATCGGAGGGACGACCTGGCGTTCTGCCGTAGTGTTCGACGTACCACGGCATAGCGGCGCGGTAGTCACTTTGCGGCAGCCAGGTGTGATAAGCGTAGTCGAGAGTCAGCGCGAGGTCGTGCGCGGTTCCTCGATGGGATACGCGCAGGTAGGTGCCAGCGGGTAAGGTCTTCGTGACCAGGGCGAATGCATCCGTGCTGGCGCCGGGATCCACCAGAGCCGCCATCGTCGCTGTGACACCGCCCTCGGCGGCGCACCATGTCCACGCGTAGAATTCCTCGCCTGTGTCCGGGAAACCGCACGCTGCCGCCTCGCGCTTTAGCCTCTCCCACACGGCGGTGCTGTCGTCACCTAACGTCATCACACCGATCAAACTGAGAGCCAGGCGTTCTTCGATCGTGGGGTGCCACGGCATGTTACGTTGCAGGTGGGCCAGATGTTCTCCAGTGAGACGGGGCATGACCTGTCTGTACCCGACCAGCCGATCTACAGCGCCTTGTTTGCGCCATTGCGTGGGTTGCATCCCCATCATCCGTTTGAAGGCGCGCGAGAAGGTCTCCGGGTTGTTGAACTGGTAATCGAACGCGATGTCGATAAGCTTGCGCTCGCTCTCCAGTACCTCCTGCGCCGCTTCGGCGATCCGGCGGCGCATCAGGTAATCGTAGGGGGTGAAATGCGTGGCTGCCTTGAACGTGCGGCAAAAGTGATAGAGCGAATAGGAGACCGCCGCCGCCATATCCGCCACGCCCACCGGTTCGCGCAGGTGCGCTTCGATGAAGTCCAGCGCGCGCACCATCACCGTGATGTCCTCCATCACCGATCCTCACTCTTCGAGTGGGACGTACACGTCTAGCTCGGATTCGTCGATGGCATCCATCCCCTTGAAGCGTTCATCGTAGCGCTGGATGCTGTACGTGGTGCGGCGCTGCACGCCCAACGCCGGCAGCCACTCGTGATCGAGCTGCCACGTCCAGTCGGAGACGATCTCCTGTCCGACGAGGGTAAACACGGCATAGCGGCTCGCTGGCAGTGTCTTGATGACGACTTCCGGCGGGAACTCGCCCAACGTCGAGACTTCGACGCCGACGAAGACCTCAAACTCTCCGGTTTGCATGGTTTCAGGATGGTAAATGTGGACTTCATACATTACGTGTTGCGGTAAGATGTGCGGTAAGTGCGGCTGCGCGTTCTCCAGGTACGCTGTCCAGCGCACCCACAGCCGCCCGATCTCGTTTTCCTCGCTCCAACCGCTGTAACTGCGGAATGGATCACCGAAGAAATCGAAGCCGACCAACAGCATCG
>JBJYXQ010000501.1:0-12165 GCA_046260035.1 Anaerolineae bacterium | reverse complement strand
ACGTCCCTGATGCGGTCCTCGCAGGGATGGTATGGCTTGATGTCCAGGATGGGCGAACCGTCCTCCGCATCGGTGTAGGCGATGTAGATGCGGCCTTGCTCGTGATCGATGTCCGTCACGGCGACCGTCGTCAAGGCAATGGGGTTGGGCCGCACTGGGGCGCGTGTGGCAAAGATGCCGAGCTTGGCCGGGGCGTGCTTGTAGGGCTGGTCGCACTCCACGATCTCGCGGTACTCGTCGTAGAGGTGGAGCCACCATAACACGTTGATATGTCCAAAACCATCCAGGCCTTTCAGTGCCGGTCGATATTCCGGTGCGATGTCCAGGTAAAATCCGTCTTCTTCTGCTCGAACGTGCCCAATAGCGTTGACTGTAAATGCTGCTGTATCCATAAAATAACCTCCCTTTAGTTGTGATTATGGCGATCAGCCTTTAGCCATCAGCTTTCAGCTTTGTGAGTAGTCGTCATAGAACATTTCTCACGCTTGGTCGCAGCTTTTTGGGAAGCTGACCGCTGACGGCTGAACGCTTATGAGTATACCCCGGGAGAGGCACTTCTTCTTGATGTTGGTTGCGCTTCTGCGCTGCGTACAGCAGCTCAAATGTACGATCCTTGACGATTTTTGCTTTATAGCCTGCGGCTTACCCTTGCTTCCCTACTTATCCCTGCTAAACTGCTGGAGGAGATGCAATGATGAAACGAGCAATGGTTATCCTGTTGAGCCTTGCGTTGGAGATGGCGCTTTTGTGGATGATAATCATGTCTGTGTTCGTGCAGCCAGTAAGGGACACACTGTTGCCGCCGATGACAAATACGGATGGGCGAGCGGGCCTCAGCTATTCGTTCTATCCTGGCCCAGAGGGGGAGGATCGCTACTATCTGCCCCTGGCCGTGCAGGCTGGATCGCGCTGGGATCGCTTCGACTTCAGTTGGGCGAGACTGGAGCCGGTAGACAATGCCTGGGATTTTTCTCCATACGACACACTGGTGAACGACCTGCACAATGGAGGTATCCAGAACATTGTCGGCATCCTGCAAATGACGCCCGACTGGGCTGCGACTCAGTGTGTGATGGAGCAAAATGTGTCAACACTTCAACAATCCGGCAGCGGGCATCTAGCCGCTCCTCGCCCGTTCTTCGAGCCACTGAGTGATCCACTATCGCAGATTGCCTGGGAAGATGGTTTGGCAAGGATGCCGCCTATCGGCCTGTACCACCCCTGGACGGTGGAGAATTTCAACGGCAACCAGTGGGCGGAGTTTGTGTATACCGTCGTGTCCCGTTACAAGGATCAGGTCAAATCCTGGGAGATGTGGAACGAGGTTGAATGGGACAGCTTTTGGTGCGGGAGCGAAGGAGATTATGCCCAACTGCTCAAGGTGGGCTATCAGGCGACCAAGGCAGCCTGTCCTGACTGCACTGTGCTCTTTGCCGGACTCTATCCATGGGCAGACTTGACCTTCTTCGAGCGTGTGCTGGACATCATCAACGACGACCCGGACGCACCTGCCAACAACGACTTTTTCGATGTGATGTCAATTCATCTCTACGGCCGTTCCGATGATGCTTACTCGGTGGTGAATTATCTCCGCAATCGTATGCTACTGTACGTGCTCGACCATCCGATATGGCTTACCGAGACCGGCGTGCCGGTGTGGGGTGATCCCCAGGCCTACAATGCCAAGTATGATTACGCGGCTACTCAGGACGAGGTTGCCGCTTACGTGATCCAATCTTACGCGAATGCCTTGGCTTCCGGCGTCGAACGGTACTTCTTTTTCCGTACCAACGACGCCGATATGGGCGAGTACTTCGGCCTGATTCGTAACGACGGTTCCTTGCGTCCCGCCTACAATGCTTATCAGGTTGCCACGACCTACCTGATCTCACCGACCTTCACGACCCGCGTTCCTACTGGGGCTAACCTGCGTGTTACGCTGTGGGGCACGCCGCGCGGCAAGGTCAGCGTGCTGTGGAACACCGGTCCTTTAACCTCCGTCCATACCCTCCCGGCCACGATCCCGAATGCTACGCTGGTGAATCGCTGGGGCGTCACGCACACCCTCACGGCCACAGCCGGCGTCTATACTCTCACACTGCCCGGGGCGACGGCTAATCTGGTCACCAATCCAGACGACTACATCATCGGTGGCGACCCGGTGATCCTGATCGAGTCGGAAGCGATCAACCAACCGCCCACTTCCACCGTCCGTCAACTGCCGGAAGTCACATACACAATGGCTTTCACCGTCACCTGGGAAGGGCAGGACAACGAATCGGGCGTCTGGCTCTATGATATTGAGGTACGCGATGGTGAAGATGGCACGTGGGCGCTGTGGCAGCACTCGACCACCACGACTGCCGGTATCTTTACGGGTACAATCGGTCACAGCTACTATTTCCGCAGCCGTGCCACCGACCGTGTGGGGAACCGCGAGGAATGGCCAACGGCACCACAAGCCTGGACCACTCTCGGTCTGACAAGCACGCTTCATCTTGCTGTTGGGCCTTTCTTCGCCGATGAGAATCGCAATGGCATCTGGGATATACCGGGCACGCAAACTGGCGAAATTGTACTCACCGGGGTATCACTCCGTTTTCTGGATAGCTTGGGGCGCGATGTTGTCAGTCCCGTTGTCGCCGATACGTGGGAGTTCACTACGACGATTTTAATCGGGGAAGCTTACCGGCTGAAGATGACGGCTGCCACCACAACGACGGACTATATGCGCAGCTTGTCGTTCACGTGGCCACCCGGCGAAGATGTGTATACCGAGTCGCTGGGCATGGTGGGATTGTGGCCTGCGAGACGGGTCTATCTGCCACTGGGGATGCGACACTGATGCGATTGCTACAGCGATGTTTTTTCGACAGGATTCACAGGATTTTCAGGATGGGACCTAGCCAGATTGACGCAATCTTTTTCATCCTGTTAATCTTGTAAATCCTGTCCGAAGTTTTACGGATACACGCGATTGATCATGCGCGGATAGGCGATGGTCTCGCGCAGGTGATCGATACCGCAGATCCACGTGACGGTGCGCTCGACACCCAGGCCAAAACCGCTGTGCGGGACGCTACCGTAGAGCCGTAGATCGATGTACCACTTGAACGCCTCTTCTGGCAAGTTGTGCTCGTGGATGTGCTGGAGCAGCAGGTCAGGATCGGAGATGCGCTCGCTGCCACCGATGATCTCGCCGTAACCTTCCGGCGCGAGCAGGTCCACGCTCTTGCAGACCTCCGAGCGGCCAGGCCACGGTTCCATGTAAAAGGCTTTTACAACGGTAGGATAGCCGTAGACGAAGACCGGCTTGTCGAACTTCTTGGTCAGTGCGGTCTCGTGCGGGGAGCCGAAGTCACTGCCCCATTCGATCTCCAGCAGCGCTTTCTCTTCCGGATCCTCCGTCTGTTCACGGATTTCGGCGAGCATCGCCAGCGCGTCGTCGTAGGAGATGCGCGGGAAAGGCGGGGTGACGCGCTCCAGGGCGGTGATGTCGCGACCCAACGATTTCAATTCCGGCGCACATTTCTTCAGCGCGGTCTGCACGATGTGCGAGACGAACTGCTCCTCAATCTCCATAATCCCGTCGAGATCGCAGAACGCGACCTCCGGCTCCACCATCCAGAACTCGGTGAGGTGGCGGCGCGTCTTGGATTTCTCTGCGCGGAAGGTCGGTCCGAAGCAGTAGACGCGGTTGAAGGCGAAGATGTTGGCCTCGTTGTAGAGTTGCCCGCTCTGCGCAAGATAGGCCTCGCCTTCATCGAAGTACTCGGTGCCGAAGAGCGTCGTCGTCCCCTCGCAGGCCGCCGGGGTGAGGATGGGCGTGTCCATGTGGATGAAGCCGTTGTCGGCCAGCCACTCGTGGATGGCGGCGATCACGACGGCGCGAACGCGCAGTACGGCCCACTGGCTTGGCGTGCGAATCCAGAGGTGGCGGTTATCGAGCAGAAATTCGACGCCGTGTTCTTTCAACGCGATGGGGTATTCGCCCTCCACGGCCTGCACCACTTCGACGCCGGTGATGCCGATCTCGTAGCCGCCAGGAATGCCGGGTGCGCGTGAGTCGGCGCGCACCACACCGGTGACGATGACCGACGACTCTTGTGGGATGTGCGTCAGTGTGTCGAAAAGCTCGGCGGGTAGATCGTTCTTGAAGGCGACGCATTGTGCGAAGCCGTACCCGTCCCGCACCAGCAGGAACACCAGTTTGCCCTTGTGCGTGCGGTTGTAGACCCACCCACGGATGGTCACTTCCTGACCTTCATAGTCGCCAATTTGCTCTACACGAATAACCGGAGGCATAGGACTTTCTCCCTCTGTTGAAAATTAGAAATTAAAACTGAGAAATTAGAGAATAAGAGATGCGTGATGCATAATTCGCTGATTCTTCCATTCGCTCATTTGCTGATGGCTGACGGCTGATCGCTGATTGCCTTTTTTCGCCTTTGCCAGAAACGATAGCCAAAGAACCCGACGACGGCCAAAGCGCAGAGAACATATACCAGGTGTTCGTATTGGTTGATAATGTCCGACACGATTGGCCAGCTTTCACCCAACAGACGCCCGGCGAGCGCCAGCAGGAAACTCCATAAAGCCGTGCCCAGTGCGGTGTAGAAGGTAAAGCGCGGGATATTCATCTTCGCCAGACCCGCCGGCACGGAAATCAGACTGCGCACGATGGGGACCATCCGCCCGAAGAAGATGACGTACTCGCCAAAACGTGCGAACCAAGCGAGCGCAGTATCCAGATCGTCTTCGGATAACATAAACCACTTGCCGAAGCGCTGCAACAGATAGCGCACACGGCGTTCATCGAACCAACGACCGAGCCCGTAGAAGAAGAACGCACCCGCGACGGAACCTGTAGCTCCAACGAGCGTGACACCGAGCAGCGTGAATTTCGCGCCCTCGCCGATGGTGAGCCAGCCCGCCAACGGCAGTACGATTTCGGAGGGAATGGGCGGAAAAACGTTTTCGAGGAACATCACAAACCCTAGCCCTGGGTAGCCTAGTGTGCTGATAAGGCTTAGTGCCCATTCGTTGATCGCATTTAAGATATCGCCTAAGTGCATATTTGCCCGACTCCTTGAAAGTATCGTAGGATAGTTATTCCTGATTGCCGGCCGATAGGCCGGAAAGTCTATCTAACCTTGTCATTATACCATAAGCACAGTTCACTTTGCCGGTATATTTCCGCTATCATAAAGCTGTCTCCGCACATCTTTGCGCGGGGGGAAAGAGAAATTCTAATGAGTGTTTTGGGCGCGCTTCGCGCCCAAAACACTCATTTTATATCCTTTTTCCAGGGAAGTTTTCCCTACCCAAAAATCAGAGTTAACACAATCACCACAAGAAGCCCCGGCAGCAGGTTGCTCGTCTTGATTCGTTTGATACCCAGCAGGTTCAACCCGATTCCCAGGATAAGCGCGCCGCCGACTGCCGTCATCTGGTTGATGATCAGTTCGGAGAAAAAGCTCTGGAACTGTGCCGCCATCAGGGTGAGACTTGCCTGGATGATGAACAGCGGCAGCGCCGAGAGCAGTACACCCAGCCCGTAGACCGATGCCAGTGCGATCGAAGTGAAACCGTCCAGGATTGCTTTGGTGAGGATGAGCGTGCGGTCACCGTTGAGGCCCTCGTTGATTGCCCCCACGAACGTCATCGAGCCGACGCAGAAGATGAGAAAAGCCGTGATCAATCCCTCAGTGAAGCGTCCATCCTGGCTTTTCAGCTTCGTCTTGAGGCGGTCGCCTATCCCCTCCATCCATGTTTCCAGGTGGATCAGTTCGCCCACTACGCCGCCGAAAATCAGGCTGAAAATGAAGACGAGAAAGTCCTCCACCTCGAACGCCATCTTCATACCGAGCACCAGCGTGCCCAGGCCGACGCCTTCAAAGATGATGCCCTTGATGTTCTCTGGAAACCGCTTGCGCAGCAGCAGACCAATCGTGCTCCCCAGGATCACGGTGAACGCGTTGACGAGACTTCCGATAGGCATAGCAAACCTCTTATTCTACCAGCGCCAGGCTGATGCGCCCGCGATTGAGATCGACGTCGACCACTTCCACGTCGATCACATCTCCCACGGAGACCTTGTCGTGCGGGTTGCGGACGTAGCCTGCGCCCATGCGGCTGATGTGCACTAGGCCGTCGCGCTTGACACCGATATCGACGAACGCGCCGAAGTCCACGACGTTGCGCACTGTGCCCTTGAGCTGCATGCCCTCGTGCAAGTCTTCGATGCTCAATACGTCGCTGCGCAGGACGGGGCCTTCCAGACCATCGCGGGGGTCGCGTCCGGGGCGAGCGAGTGCCTCGAGGATGTCTTCCAGCGTGGGACGGCCCGTTCCAAGGTCGGCAGCCAGCTCATCGAGATTCATCTGCCGCCGTAGATTGGCGATCTCCCCTGTGAGACGCGGGTCACCCAACGGGCAGCCGAGTAAATCCAACACCGCGCGGGCGACGGGGTAGCTCTCCGGGTGGATGGGCGTGTTGTCCAGCGGATCGGCGCCTTCCGGGACGCGCAGGAATCCGGCGGCCTGCTCGAACGTTTTGGGGCCGAGGCCGGAGACCTGGTGCAGCGTTTCACGGTTGTCGAATGCGCCGTGGGCATCGCGGTGCGCCACCACCGTCTCTGCCAGCTTAGGGCCGATGCCGGAGATATAGCGCAGCAGCGCGGGCGACGCCGTGTTGAGGTCCGCGCCCACGGTGTTCACCACCGATTCGACGACTGTGTCTAGCGCCTCCCCCAGCGCCTTCTGGTTGACATCGTGCTGGTACAGCCCCACGCCGATGGCCTGCGGATCGATCTTGACCAGTTCCGCCAGCGGATCCTGCAAGCGCCGCGCGATGGAAACCGCGCCGCGTAAGGATACGTCCAGGTCGGGCATCTCCTGGCGCGCCAGCTTCGACGCAGAATAGACCGACGCCCCGGCCTCGTTGACGATGGTATATTTCACTTTGAGTTTGACCTCATTGAGCAGATCTGCCACCAGCATCTCCGTCTCACGGCTGGCGGTGCCATTGCCGATGTCGATCACGGTCACGCCATGCTGCTGAATCAGGTGGCGAAGGGTGGCTTTGGCCTGCTCCTTGTTGCGGTCGGGATAGATCGTGCGCGTGTCCAGTACCTTACCCGTGGGATCGACCACCGCGACCTTGCAGCCGGTGCGGTAGCCGGGATCGATGCCCAGCACCGTTTGCCCGCGCAGCGGCGGCTGCAACAGCAGCGACTTGAGATTGGCGGCGAACACGCCGATCGCATGCTCGTCGGCCAAGTCGCTCAACTCACGGCGCATTTCACGTTCCACAGCGGGGAAGAGCAGGCGGTTGTAACTGTCCTTGCGCGCCTCGATGAGGTCATCCATCAACGGACTGCCCGCATCGGCGGGATAGCGTTGTGCGAGGATGCCAATCGCCTCAGCTTCGGGGATTTCCAGGTTGACTTTGAGCACGTCTTCGCGCTCGCCCCGGTTGATGGCGAGGGTTTGGTGCGGGCGCAGCATGCGGTAGTCCACGAAGAAGCTGTAGTACATCTGGTAGACGCCTTTGGGATCCTTGCTCTCGTCAGCGACGGTCACGCTCAGCGTGCCATGCCGTTGCACCAACCGGCGCATATCGGCGCGCACTTCGGGCGCATCGGCGATGGTCTCGGCGACGATGTCCCGCGCGCCTGCGTAGGCATCGTCTACCGTGGGGACGTCGTCCGTGAGGAAAGGCTGCGCGAGCGCGTTACGATCGCCTTCGAGCGTCTGCGCCAGGACGAGGTCCGCTAGCGGTTGCAGGCCCTTCTCACGGGCGATGGTCGCGCGCGTGCGACGCTTGGGCTTGTGCGGGCGATACAGATCTTCCAGGCGTTGCAGCGTGTCGGCGGCGGCAACGTCTGCTTGCAATTCCGGCGTGAGCACGCCCTGCTCTTCTAGGCTGTGCAGGATTGTCTCGCGGCGATCCTCCAAGTTACGGCGATAGCCCAAGCGTTCGGAAACCTGGCGTAGTTGCTCTTCATCTAGCGAGCCGGTGATCTCCTTGCGGTAGCGAGCGATAAACGGGATGGTGTTGCCATCATCCAACAGGCGGACGGCCGATTCGACGCGCGGCAGTTCGAGCGCCAGGTCGGCGGCAACGGCGGCGACAAGTGCGATGGGATCCATAACCCTCCTCGAGATCGTCAGAAATTGCGACAAACCAATGGCAGGTAGACGTGGCTGAATTCTTCATCCACCACTTCCAGTGCCAGGCGAACTTGATGCGGCGACCCGGCGACGCCAGCGGGATCATCCACGGTGACGGTCAGCGTACCGGTATACAAGAAGACGCTTAACGTCTCAAAATCGATAGGTGTGACGGTGAAGCTCTCGGGTGTTATTCCGCTCAGCGGAACAATCTGTATCCACGGGGCATCGCTCGTTACACTCCACTGCAAGAGATGGTCGCTGCCCACGTTGCGCGGCGTCAATGTCCAGGAAGGCGGCAGGAGTTGTTCCGAAGGGATGCTGTATGTGAAGGTGATGGCTTCCGGAAGACCGCCTAGCTCCGGCGCGTGGACGTCCAACGTCACGTCGATGCGGTGTACCGCGTTCGCCGTGTCCGGCGGATCGGTCGCCGTCACCGTGACCACGCCGGTATACGTCGCACTTGGCTGTGTCATAAACGCCGTCGGCGCGATGGCGAACGTGCCCGGCGTTGTCCCTCCTGCCGGGGTGACATCGAACCAGTCGCCCTCGGTCGCCAAACTCCAGGTAATCACATCCGTTGTGGTGCTGTTGGTTAGCGTGACGGCGTGCATTGGTGGGGTCAAACTCCCGGTCACAGCGTCATAGACAAAGTCAATGTTGGTAGGAACGACATCGAGTGTGGGAAGCGGTGGCGTCCATGTCAAATAGATGCTGTCGCTGCTGGTTGCTGTCTGGCTGCCATTGCGCATCTCCACCGACACAGTGTGCTCGCCGGTTACCTGCGGTAATTCCCAGGGCAGTCGCGACTGGAATGGCTGCCAGTCGCCCCAGGCCTCGTCGTTGTTCCGCAGTCGCATTTCGGGCCATGTGCCGCTGCCATAAATGTAGAGGTTGACGTGATAATCGTCCGTGGTGGCATCTTCGTTGTTGATGATGATGGGATAGACGCCGTTGCGACATCCGAAGTCCTGTACCCAATAACGGGAATATTGGCCGGCGCCCTCGTAATACCCTACCCCAATTTCACAAGACGCTGTTCGCAGGATATTCTCACGGTGGCCGGAACTGTTCATCCAAATATTCATGACCTCCTGGGGCGTCGAAGAAAGGGCAGCAATGTTTTCGCTGAGAATCCTCCAGGAGGTATAGTACGTTGATATACGTTGGTCAAAGCTACAAACCACCTGTAAAGTGCCACCAACGCGATCCTGCGAGTTGTGCGTGAAATAATCGTCCACAGCCATATCCGTTGCGTGGTAACGCGCCGAATCATCCAGCAGAGAGACGCGTTTGAGCGGGGGCACAGGTGGATCTTGTGCGGCGCGCGCAGCGTTGACCATCTCGACCAGAGTTTGCTCGTAGTTGGGATTGCTGGAGGGAACGCCATATACGCCGCCGCACCCTGAATAACACGGCACAAAACTCTCCTCTTCTACCATCACCGGTGTCCCTAGCTGTGGGACTGGTGGCGCTGCGACTGCGGGAGCAATCGACAACATCACACTCATTACAACAAGAATAAATCGAACTGACCTACGCATAGTTACCTCCATTTACCACAATAGTTTCCAACATTACCAAGGGGAGAGCGTGTATGCTGCGGCGTGTAAGATTTTTTTACCCCAAATCCGAACAGTCATTTTCACGGTTTAATACGTGAAATTGTAACCGAAAGCAGGCTGCACGCAAACAATGGTTGACAAAAGCATGGTTTCTGCTACAATTCTGGTCGCTTGGCCCCATCGTCTAGTGGCCTAGGACGCTGGCCTCTCAAGCCGGAAACAGGGATTCGACTTCCCTTGGGGCCATCCGGCAATCCCCCTCTTATGAGGGGGATTGCTTTTTCTGTGGGGTGGTTAGTGGTGGAGCGAAAGTGTGGGGCATCGTTTTATTCGTCTGACTCGATGCTGCCCGGCATGATAACGTCGATCACATCACCGTGTAAGTCGATCACGATGCGGAGTCCCATTAGGCCGAGCCACTGTCGCGCATCCTCGGGCAAACCATTGTCAAGCAATGCATTGATGTTCTCCGGCATTTGTCCAATCGACGCATCGACGGCGGCTTTCGTAAAGAGGTCATCCTTTCCCAGGAATTGGAGCATCCCCTGGACGACGGCTTCCCGATTTTCGAGCACGCCTTCTTGCATCACACTGAGTACCTGTCGATCTACTTTCTCTGAGGGGATGTGCCGCAGGAAGCCAGCGTCGTTGACCACGTAATGCGGCACACCACCGATGTAAGACACCTCTACCGGGTTATCCGCTTCATCGACAATCAATCCTGAAAAAACTGCTACGCGCGCCATCGCGCCCTCCTCAATCCATTTGCATTTAGTAATCAATCAGATACACTATCTTACTAAGATTTAGGAGAAATGCCAATGATCAGGAGGTCAGGTTGAACGCACACCCGAGTGTTGCCATTGTCACCGATTCGGCCGCAAGCATCCCTGAAGCCCTACGCCAACAATACCGGATTGAAGTGGTGCCCATTTGGGTCAACATGGACAAAGTCTCGTATCGTTCAGGCATTGACATGACCCCGGAGACCTTCTTTGCGCAGCTACGCGCCAATCCCGATATGGCCGTTTCCACAAGTGTGCCGGCTATGCCGATGTTTCTCGAAGCGTATCAGAGGCAGGCGCAGTGGGCGGAAAGCATTGTCGCCGTTCATGTGGCGGGCAAACAGAGCGGCACGTGTAACTTGGCCGAGATCGCGGGCCGGGACAGCCCTGTGCCGGTGACGGTTGTCGATTCGCAGACGACGGCGATGGGCCAAGGGTTTGTGGCGTTGGAGGCAGCGCGCGCGGCTGCTGAAGGGGCATCGCAGGATGAAGTCGCTGCGCGGGCGCGCGCCGCCGTTCCCAATGCGGGCGTGGTTGCGTTGTTGGAAACGGTCAAATATGCTTTCCAGGGTGGGCGCTTATCCAGCGCCGCAAGCACTGTGGGGAGTTTCCTCAAAATCAGTCCGTTGATCCGGGTGCAAAACAACCGTGTGAGTCTGATCGGTCAGGCACGCCGGCACAGCAAGGGCATCGCAGCGGTAATCGAGAAGGTCGTAGATGAAGTTCAGGATAGTCCCGTTCATCTGGCCGTTCACTATACTGAAGATGAAACCGAAGGCAACTACGTACTGGAAGAGCTGAAAAAGCTTCTCCACTGTGTCGAGACATACCTGCTGCACGTGCCAACAGAATTGGGCGTTCACACTGGGCCAGGGGCTTTGGGTGTAGCGTATTTCATCGAACGGCAAGTCTCCGGGATTTCGCAGCAGTTGGAACAACAGTTGGAGAAAATCTCTGGCTATGCGCGAGGTGCGAAAGACGCCATTCTCTCGCGGGTACCGTGGTCACATAAGGATGATGAGGATTGAGCGACTCAGTTCTTGTCACTGGCATTGAGTATGTTATGATCAGGATTATCTGACTATGAGACTAACGACCACAAGACTATTCTGGAGGGAAAGATGTCGCGTGATGTAGATATTGGTCGCATGGCTTTGATCGCCCTGATGGGGGCGTTGATTTTCGTATTGACGGTGCTCGTGCAGATTCCGCTCCCTGCGACGGGGTACATCCACTTGGGCGATGCGGCCATCACCTTTACGGCGTATGCATTTGGCCCGTGGGTGGCGATGTTTGCCGGCGGTATGGGAACGGCCCTGGCGGACATACTTGCCTATCCACAGTATGCGGTGTACTCCTTGCTTATCCACGGGGCGCAGGGGATGGCGATGGGTTGGATCGTGCGGAAGCACATCAGTCCGATGACGGTGCTGCTTTCCGTCGTCATCGGCACGGCCATCATTGTCGCAGGTTATTTCGCTGCCGAAACATTGATGTACGGCATTGGCGTCGCTACCTCGGGATTGATTTTTAATACCCTGCAAGGTATCAGCGGCGGGGTGATCGGCGTTCCGTTATATCTAGCTGTGCGCCGTGCCTACCCGCCTCTGGAAACCCGCTCGCGCCGCGCTGAGTAACCAG
>JBJYXQ010000500.1:0-27427 GCA_046260035.1 Anaerolineae bacterium | reverse complement strand
GCCTGGGCAGCTTTGGCCGCTGCAATCACCTCGTCCTCGGTGGCCTCTGGGCGCCCGTAGCGGATGTTGTCGCGCACAGTGCCGCTAAAGAGCACCGCTTCCTGTAGAGCAATGCCAACCTGCGAACGCAGGTCGTGCAAAGGCCAGTCGCGGACATCCACCCCATCAATGGTCACACGGCCCGCGTCCGCATCATAGAAACGCGGGATCAGGTGAATGAGGCTGGATTTGCCAGACCCAGTCGCGCCGAGGATGGCGACGGTCTCTCCTGGTTCAGCGATCAGGTTCACTTTGTTGAGCACAGCGTCCGCGCAACCGTGGTTGTAGCTGAAGCAGACATCTTCAAAAGCCACACGCCCGGCTTTCGTCGCCGGTAGATACGTTTCAGCACGCGGTTGGACTTCTGGCTCATTATCTAGTACTTCAAGGATACGACCAGCGGAGGCTTCGGCAGCGGAGAGCGGGGCGATCATACCGATCAACATCGTCAGCGGGAATAGGGAGAAAATCATATAGTTGACCGCGGCCATAATTTGCCCTACCGACATCTCACCGTCAATGGCAAAGTTCCCCCCAAACCAAATCACCCCAACCGAACCCAGGTTGGCAACGGACATCATCAGTGGCGACAAGACAACGACGAAATTCAATACCTTGATGGTCTGTGCCATCAGATCATCGTTTGCCCGCGAAAAGCGCTGCTTTTCGTGTTCGGCGCGCACGAAGGCTTTAACCACGCGCACCCCCGCCAGGTTTTCCTGCATCACGGTGTTAAGTTTGTCCAACTTTTGCTGGACGATCAAGAAAAGCGGCCGTGCTTTGACGGTAAAGAGGATCAAGATGACGAAAAGCAAGGGCAGCATCGCCACCCAGAGCCATGCTAATTTGGGTGCTGTGATGATCAACATCGTCAGAGCGCCAGCGGTCCATAACGGCGCTCGGGTCAGGATACGCAGGCTCATCATCATAATCATCTGCACCTGGTTGATATCGCTGGTGGCGCGGACGATGAGCTGCCCGGTCTGCAAGCGGTCCAGGTTGCCGAAGGAGAGTGCCTGCACTTTGCGCACAAACGCACTGCGGATATCAGTGCCTGTCCTCAATCCCACGCGCACCGAAAGAATGATATTGCCAACCGAGATCACCGCCTCCAACAGTGCGACGCCTAACATAAGCAACGCCGTATTGATGATGACGGTCATATTCTGGGCCTTTACCCCATCATCAATCACCCGTTGTGTTAACCGGGGGATTGACAAATCGGCACCAACCACGGCCACCAACAACAACAGCGCAATGATTGCCTCCCGACGATAGGGTTTCATGTATTTGAGCATACGGATCAATGACTTCATACAAGGCTCCTTGCGAATGATGAACTACGAATAACGGACTGCGTGGCACATTTCACATTTCACGCATCAAGTAGGCTATCGCCGCTTCCAATGCTTCGGCGGACATCTGATCACGCAAATTTTCATCTGTCAGCCGTCCATTGTGATAAAACAGCGAAGGGGCATGGATGATGGCGAAAACTGTTGCCGCAGCCAGGGTTGGATCGCGGCGTACGAATACGCCACGCTCCATACCAAGCTGCGCTAACTGCGCCAGATGGCGCACGTTGCCCTGATAGGGACGGTGAGGTTCCCGACAAGCCAAATCGCGAGAGATCGATTGTACCCACAGAAATGTATACATCCTGGGATGCTCTTTTGCCGCCGTGACATAACGCATGAGCGACTCGCGCATCACCGCAACCACATCCCCACTCTCAGCCTGGCGCAACGCCTCGGCGCGCGAAGCTTCCCGTTCCTCGCGCAGGCGCGCGCGAAGCGCCTCGGCCAACGCGTCGTAGTTTTCGAAGTAGGTGTACAAAACCATGTGCGATACGCCAAGCCGGTCAGCGATGACGCGCGTGCTGAGGGCTTCTGGCCCTTGTTCCATCAATAACTCGTGCGCAGCATCCAGAATGCGACCGCGCATCGCTTCGCGTTCTTCTTCAGTCTGTTTTGGTCGTGGCATGGGATTCCCTCTTATCGTATACAGCGTATATTTTATACACTGTATACGATATTTGTCAAGAAAGGGAACAGGACTATCGCATTTAACCTCGATTCTCTCGACCTATACATGGCAGGATGTAACCCATCCTCCCTAACCCACGCGCGGGAAGAGAGGGTAACTAAAATGTGTGGCTTTTGGGCGGGCTACGCCGCGCCCAAAAACCACACAAAATATTGACTGCGCCACGTCTGCTGGCGCGGCGCAGTCAACATCACGGCACTGATCAATAGGGCCTTCGCACACACCGGGCAGTGCGAAACGCCCGTATTAGGTGTGATCTACTGTCCTTATGCTTCCGGAAGGCGAATCGTAAAAGTGCTCCCTTCCCCAAGCTCACTGGCGACGCCGACCTCACCTTCCATACAACTAATCAGAGCTTTGACAATCGATAAACCCAGACCAATTCCTTGTTGTTCCATCTTTTCCCGATCGATCTGGCGGAAACGTTCGAAAAGACGGGCTACACCTTGAGGCGAGATCCCGACCCCCTCATCAGTGACGGCGATTTCCACCCAGCCGTCCACAGCTTGAGCCGACACTATCACGCGCTCGCCCTTTCTGCGGGAGAATTTGATCGCGTTATCAATCAACCGGCCAAGCGCATCGGTAAAGAAGTTATCGTAGATCAGCACCGGAGGCAAATTCGGTGCGATGTTGGTCTCTAAGATGATATTCTCCCGCTCCGCCTGCGCGCTGAACAAACCAACAGTACGCGTGATGATCTCGCCGAGATTGTCTCGCAGCGTAGCCAGAAGCCGGAATTCTCGTTCCAACTGCCCGGTATCCAGGCGCACGATCATCAGCAGATCCTCAACCAGAGTCCTGAGCCGGTCAGCGCCACGCCGGATACCTACAAGATACTGCTGGAATTCACCGGATGGCAGGGTAGCAGCATCCTCCAAGGCTAACTCAGTGTACCCGTAAACGCTGGTCAACGGTGTGCGCAACTCGTGACTCAACAGTGTGATGATTTGTTGTTTGAGCTCCTCAAATTCACCCTCTGTCGCTTCGCGTATAGCCTCCGCTCGCCCAATACGCGAGCGCACGACCACGAGAAGTTCTTGAGGATCGAAGGGTTTGACGAGGTAGTCCTCCGCCCCCATCGCTTTGCCCTTCAGGCGATCCTCTTTTTCGGCTCGCGCTGTCAGAAAAATGAAGGGGATTGGGATCCATTCAGGCCGGGCATGAACCGCTTCGAAGAATTTGTAACCATCCATCCTGGGCATTGAAATATCGGCAATGATAAGATCCGGGGCAAGGGCCTGCATCACCTCCAACCCTTCGATGCCATCGCCGGCCGTAGTCACCCGATAACCTTCCATTTCCAACACATCGCGGATAGCCATCAGCAAAAGATCTTGATCCTCAACAACGAGAATTTGCTTCTTTGCCATCAATTCCTCCTCTGTGACAAACCATTTTTAGCGCACACATCACGACCGATTCAGATTCTATCCAAAAATCGTACTTGCGAGAGTTTCTGTTGCTTCAACGACGAATCTTCGGATAGGTTCTTAGGCTTCCATCAAGGGCAACCACACCGTAAACGTCGAGCCGTCACCGACCTGGCTTTCAACCGTTACCGTACCGCCATGCAATTCTACTATTTCTTTGACAATTGCCAATCCAAGGCCACTGCCTTGAACGCGCATTTCTTGTGGTTCGCCACCGCGAAAAAACCGCTCGAAGAGATGTTGAATCTCATGTTCAGGAATGCCGATGCCGGTATCACGCACTGTTACGGCAGCCCATGGACGTTTATCTTTCACACAACACTCTGTGGCAACTTGGATCTCTCCCCCATCAGGCGTATAGTTGATCGCATTCTCAATAAGATTGTTGATCACCTGCATAAATTTGTCATAATCAACCGAGACCATTGTTTTCCCGTTGGTAGCCTGATACGTCATAGTCAGCCCACGCGATTCAGCCAGGATGTGATGGCTCATCACAGCCATCTCGGTCAGCAGATTTAGATCGACAATTCGCCGATCCAATTCCAATTGGCCCGCTTCGATCCTTGAGATTTGGAGAATATCCTCCACCAGTTTTGAAAGACGATCCACCTCGCGCTCCAATGGCTCGAAGTAACGCTCTGAATTTTCCGGGCTGCGCTGGATCAACGAAGAATACAGACGAATCGAGGTCAATGGCGTGCGCAATTCATGTGAAACGTTGGAAACAAACTGGGATTTCACCCGATCCAATGCTTTGAGATAGCTCACGTCATGAACGACAATGAGAACAGCAGGCCCTATGGTGCCCTCTTCACCAAAGATAGGCGATGCGCTCAATTCCAGGTCCAGACCAGTCAATTCGAGAACCGCATCCGGTCGGACACCTGCGTGCCGCGCCAGATCACGGATCGTCTCACGCAGCCGCTCGACATCAGATTCCGGGAGCGAATGGTAGAGCCACATCTTGGCGACACGGTTGGCATCCGCGATTTGCCCGTCACTATCCGTAATGATCATTCCATCAGATGTGCTACCGAGGACGGCTTCCAGCCAGGCGTTTTGCGCCTCAAGTTCAGCAGTGCGCTCGCGCACGCGTCGCTCAAGAACCTCAGTATGGTGCAAAGTTTCCTGGAACAGGCGCGCATTCTGAAGCGCGATTGAAGCATGATCGGCAAAGGCTTTAAGCCGCTGCGCCTCCTGCGGACCGAATTGGTGAGGCGTCAGGCCAGAGACATTGATAAATCCCTCAGTTTTGCCGGCGATGCGAATGGGGGCAGCGACGTAAGCACGGAGCTTTTCTTGCCCACGAACCATGCGCCAGCGTGGATCTTCCCAAGTGTCACTCACAAACGTCGGCAGGCCATCCTCGATCATCTGCACCAAGCTAGGATACGTCATAACGGGGATATTGTCACGGCCTTGAGACGGCATAGGGATCTGGTGCTCTTCGTAACCACGCCAACGGATCATACGCCCTACTCCATCCTCGATCAGAATAATGTTGTAGGTGTCACCGCGCACAAAACGCGCCACTTGATCCAAGATGTAATCCAAGACCTGGTCAAAGTCCAGCACACTGCTCACCACCGCTGCCGCTGCTTCCAGTGCTTCAGCCAACTCCCGCTGAACGCGCTGTTCCTCGAACAATCGAGCATTCTCGATAGCGATGGCCGCCTGCTGTGCAAATACCTGGATCACGCGGACATCTTCTTCCGTATACTTCCGCGCCCCTCTGTTATCAATAGTCAATGCGCCAATGACTTTATCGCGCACCCACAGCGGTACCCCAATGTTTGACCGCAGATAGAGTGCCTCATTGAAAGGAACCCAGCCCATATCATTCTGCTGAACATCTTCAATAACAACCACTTCACCCTCGGCCAAACGGCGATGATACGGATGATCTTTCAGCGAATAACACATCCCTACCGGCGCGTGGGGAGCATTGCGCGTGGCGATAACGCACATTGTGTCTTGTTCAAGGATCTGGACGCTGCCGCTTTCGTATGGGAAGATACTTTCCAATTGGTCCATAATCAACGTGAGGACATTTTGCAGGTCCAGGGTATTCACCACCAGCGCTGTCTCCTGGAGCCGCTCGGCAACCTCGCGCTGACGTTGTTCAGCACGAAACAGACGATCGTTCTCCACGGCGATGGTCACCATATCAACGATCTGTTGCAGTATGGGAATCTGCGCCGGGGTTAGCGCCAGCCGGCTTCCCAAATAGAGCACACCCAGCATCCGCCCGCTAGCGATCAACGGGAACAACACGCGCGAGCGCGCGCCCTGTGCACGGAGTTCCTGGAGCAGCGCATCATCACTCGCACTGTCCAAATCGACAGTCACGTGCGGTTTCCCGCTTTGCAGATGTGTCTGGATGGCTGGTGGCAGAAGCAATGCACTCCCGACAGGCAACGGCAAGAAGGTAGATTCGACGACCGTTAAGGCATGCCGTGGTTCGTCACTCAACGCCAGTACGACCGATTCACATTCGGCCAGCGCGAACAAGCCCTGCACCAATACCGGAAACGCCTGCTGCACATCGAGTGTATTCAGCGCACGCGCGACTTCACTGATATGCTCTTGTTCATGCGCACGCTGCTGGACCTTGCCAAACAACTGCGCATTGAAGATCGCAATAGCGATCGTTGCGGCCGCGGATTCTAGCAATCGGCAGTATTCTGGCGTAAAGGAGGCCCGTCCAGGCTTGGAGAGCGTCATCACGCCAAGGAGGTCTTCGCCACTGAATAAAGGCACGCTTACCCCAGAAGATGGGGGGATTTCTTCATGCACCGAAATCCAACGCGAATCGGCGGTCACATCGTCCAACACCGCCATCTGCCGGTTTTGAACCACCCAACCGGTCAGCCCTTTACCCTTCTGAAAACGCTCCAGCATAAATTGTAGTACTTCGTCGCCAAACCCAACTTGGGCCATCAACTGTACGGCTCCCGTCTCGGCATCGACGATAAAGAGCAAACCGAACGATTCTTCGAAAACCGCACAGATTTCATCAAGCGCCAACTGGCACACCGTGTGAATATCCAGGCTGCTAGAAAGATGCTGCCCCAAGCGATACAATAGCTCCAACTGCGCCTTTTCTTGGCTCAGCGATGTCAGTAAGCGGGAATTCTCAATGGCGGCTACGGTCTGGTTGGCAACGACCGAGATGAGCACGACATCCTGGTCAGTAAACGCCGGTTCAGCAGTGGGACGCGCCGAGATCAGCAGGCCGATCATCTTATCCCGGTATAACAACGGCACTGCGATGACCGAACCAAAGTCATGGTCAAACTGCTCCCCAAACGCGACCGCATCAGCATTCAGGAGAAGACACTCGCTGCTCGACAACGCTGCCTTTTCAGGAGGCCAAAGATGCACGCGTGATAGTTTAGTCAAGGTCTCGAACGACAGGTTTAGGTCAGGATTGGCATCCGGCCCACCCTGTACGCAGTCGAGAATCCGCTGATGAGGCGCATCAAACGTGACCAACAGCACCCATGAGGCATTGAGCGCTGCACCGACTTCATCCACCACAGCTCGCAACAAATCCGGCAGGTTGTCGAACTTGATCAGCGAACGGGCCAACCGATAAAGCGTGTCGATTCCCGGAAATTGATCGGGAAGATGCGACAGATTCATATCAGGATCCAAAGGTTTCTTCAACAAGTAACAATAATCCTGCTCTAGATATTAAGCCAGCAGCGCGCGCGCTTGATCGGGCGTCATCGCCTCATGTTGCGCGATGCGGTTCTCCAGGTTCTTCGCCAGCACCTTGTTATTGATGACAATCGAGCCAACAATCTTTCCGTCATGCAACACAATCTTTTTGTACAAATTGGCCTCAGCATCCTTAACGCGAACCTCAATGTAATCATCGGTTTCAGGATTGACCAGACCGACTGAGCTGACATCGATGCCAACAACTTTCAACGTCGTAGACGGCACTACAACATCGTAGACGGTGGTGTCGCCCGCCATGTTCTTCGCTGCTATCCGTCCCTGCGCCTGTGCGATCGGGGCAATTGCCCAGGAATGCCCCTTAAAAACAGCCACGTCTCCAGCAGCGTAGATGTCTGGCTCGCTCGTCGCCATATACTCATCCACCACGATGCCGCGATCCACCGCCAGCCCGGCCTCCTGCGCCAGGCGCGCCTGGCAACGCACACCCGACGCCACGAGCACCATCCCGGCAGTGAATTCTTGCCCGTCTTTCAGCCGGAGGCCGGTCACAGCCTGGTCGCCCAGAACTTCTTCGGTCTGCGCATCCACGACCACGCGAATCCCCAAGGACTCGACAAACCGCTGCAACACGGCTGCACCTTCGACATCCAACTGGCGCGGCAACAAGCGGGGAAAATACTCCAGCACGGTGACATTCCCGCAGAATCCCATCAACCCTCGCGCGGCTTCCAGTCCCAACAAGCCGCCCCCCAGGACGATCGTCTTCCCACAAGACGACGCCACCTGCTCAAGCTCCAACGTATCGGCCAACGTGCGCCAGGTAAAGACGCCGCTCTTGTCGATACCTTTGATCGGTGGCACGAAAGGTACACTACCCGTTGCCAACAGGAGTTTGTCGTACTCCACACGCGCCCCATCTACCAAGACGATTGCCTTAGCATCCGGTTCCACGCGCGTGACGCTGCGGCCCAGGTAAATATCGATGCCACGTCCCTTATACCACGCCAGGTCGCGGCGCAACAGCCGCTCCAGCGTAATCCCTCCAGCCAGGAACTCCGTCAGTTGCGGGCGGTAATAGTACGGATACGTCTCATCCGAGTAAACCGAAACTTTGCCCACTCTACGGTTTGCCAATTCCAACGCCGCAGTGATTCCCGCTACTCCCCCGCCAACGATGATAAAGTGCATTTTCCTCTCCTTTCAAATCTCGCGTACCTGCCTGCATTTTCTATTCTACAGCAAAAAGGGCCAGAGATAAAACCATAATCCTTGCAAATATGTTGCAATTTGAGAACAAAAACCGCATTAAAAAGACCTGACAGGCTAAAAAGATAGCCTATCAGGTCTGGATTGACATACATAGATTCTAAATACGTTCGGGGCAGTAGTGCTGATTAGTCCATCCAGTGCACGACGCACACCTGCATTCGCACCTACGGCTTATACGTCTCTGCCAGATGAGCTACGAGTACCGTTTTCTCCTGGGTATTCAGCACAGCTCCTTTCTGGACCATAATGGTAACAATCTGCTGCCATTCCTCCTGCGTATAGCGTGCTCCCGTCACTCTACCCAAGCCGTGACAGGCGACGCAGCGCTCTTCCAGCAGTGCCGCCCCATCGATCGCGGCTGTCTCCCCGGAAGTTGACTCAGTTGTGGCTGCCGGCGGATCTGTACTTGGTGTCGAACCACCGCACGCCCAAAGCAACGCGCCACTCACAACCAGCAGTACCACAAGCCAACCCCGCATCGTTCGCATTCGCATCATATCCTCCTCTACACTAAAATATCAATATTCTTGTTGCTAATTTCGCCAATCACCATAGAGCTTTTGGCGTTAGTGCAAATTTGTTGATTTGCGATTGATCATTTTCACAGAATGGAATCTACGACTACCGAAACCCTTCCGGTGCTGGCGGTACATCCACAGGGATGCCGCCATGGCGCAACGAATGCGCCGCGCAAACGCCCGCCGCAACGCTCATCCGGCCCGCCAGTGGCGACGCCACGGGTTCTTTGCCGTCCAGGCACATATCCACAAAATCCTTGCAGATGACCGGATCGGCACCGCCGTGCCCACCCGCTGCTGGTTTAACGTCATAGGTACGATCCGCTAAATCGCGCCAGGAGTTCGAGCGTCGTGTCTTCACCCACACCTTCATCTCCGGCTCAGAGTTCTCCAGGCGTCCTTCCGTGCCGATGAAGGTGTAGTTGCGATGATAATCCGGCGTGAAGTGGCATTGCAAGTAAGATGCCTTGATGCCGCCTTCCAGCTCCATGATCATCACCTGGTTGTCCTCTACGTCGACTTCCTGGCGGAACGCGCACTGCACGCGTCGCCCGTTCAGCGCTTCGGTGCAGGTTTCGCGCTCGGCGCACGTCGGGCACGTCAGATCGTTGGGCTTGTCGCCGCCGAAGAAATCCAGACTACCGAACGCCGCTGTACGCGTGGTATAACGTCCCGTGATCCAGTGAATCATGTCGAGGTCATGTGAACCTTTTTGCAGTAGCAGTGAGTTCGCATTCTGGCGTGTGGCATGCCAATCGTGGAAGTAGAAGTCGCTGCCAAAGCCAACGAAGTGCCGCACCCACACGGCCTTGATCTCGCCGATGGTGCCCGCATCCACAATCTCCTTCATCACCCGGAACATCGCCATATAACGCATGTTGAAGCCGACCATAAGCCGTGTTCCGGAACGTTGCCACGCCTGCAGGATGCGGTCGCAACCTTCGATAGTAATCGCCAGCGGCTTCTCGCAGAAGACGTGTTTCCCGGCTTCCAACGCAGCGACCGCGTGCGTCTCGTGGCAAAAATCCGGCGACGTGACGGCCACGGCATCGACATCGGGGCGTTCGAGCAATTCACGGTAATCCTCTGTTACAAAAGGATCACCACCGTGCGCAGCCTTGAAGGTCTCCAAATACGCCGGGTTAACGTCCGCCCCGGCTACAACAACCGAACGCCCGTCCGGCTGGTGCCAGTGTCGCCAAAGCCCACCTCGTCCGGTCACACCAATCATGCCAATGCGTAGTTGTGTTATCGTCATCGATTCTCCCTTTCACGGTGATGGACAGCGTGTGACATCGATTTCGTTGTACTCGAAGAAGAATGCGGGCGGGATCTGAATGCGCTCGGTACACGCCAATGGCTGCTTCCCATACGCGATGTGAACGCGCCCTTCATCGATGGTCGGCAGCGTTGTGCCTTGCACGTTCAGGCCGATCTCCGCATAGTAAATGCCGACGTAGGCCAGGTGTGCATTCCCCTCAGGCCCAATCTCGATGCCGGGCCAGTCGCCAGCGCCTGCGTTGAGAGGCCGGCGATTGGTATCCCCGCCGCGCACGTCGTCATTCAAGGAAGTGAATACAACCAGTTGATCGGCACGCCCCTTCGCGCTCAGATGCCCAAGCACCATCAGCTTACCCGCGGGATTGGCTTTGATGACCACGTCAGGTTCGATCTCCAGGACGGCACCCGGCCCGACTGTGACCTCACCCTCCAGGACGCGCACAATCTGATCGTCCCCTGTCCCACCGAGTCGCGTCCACTTCTGGTCAGCGATTAGCGTACCGGTGAGGATAGCGATGCCATGCAACCCGTTGTCCTCGAAGCTCGCGCCCCGCATATCCGGCGATGATCCAGGCGTCATCCGCAGCCCGGCGCCCGGCGCGAGCGCGATCTTGTTGCTGAACAACTTGGGCGAGGCATCCAACAGCGTGATAGGAGCATAGCGCACAAGGACATTTTGCAGTTCGGTGGTCTCATCCGCGCCCTCCAGGATGATGCCTTCCCAAACGCGGTCATCCTGAGGAACGGTGGGGCCATCGGTGTCCCCGCCATATTCGTCGTCATGTAGCGAGGTGAAGACAATCTGTTCGGCGGTATCGCTGGTAGCGATAGCGGACAGAGCGCCCTGGACCACCATCCGGCCCTGCTCGGTAAATTTGACCACCACACCCGGTTGAACTTTCAACACCGCGTCCGGTCCCACGGTCACCGCATCACGGACGACGCGCACGACCTGTGTACTTCCACCCAGAAGCTCCCATACATACGTATCTTGCCCGGTAATGCTCAAGCCACCGAAGACTTCCAGAGCATTGCCGGCGGCATTATCCTCCAGCGTCATCTCCTCGAGCGTGGGGAAAGACCGGGCATCGGCACTCAGCGGATATCCAGCAGAGTCAGTGATCGTCACCCGCGTCAGCTCCGGCGAGCTAGCCTGCATCGTCACGGCCCCGCGCGCCCGTCCTGCGTAGCGGATCACCACATCTCGCAGATACGATTTCTCGCTGCTTTCGAAGAACGTTAAGCTGCCCCAATCGCCGGGTTGAGGATCGATGGCTTCCATATAGGTCGCCCCGCCGGCATCCTCGACGCTATCGTACATCGAGGTAAACAGTGCACCCTCGGCCTGCAACAACCCATGCACCCAGATCCCCGGCAACTGCCCCTTTGGCGCATGCCAGAATTTCACGATGACGCCGGATTGGATATCCAACGTCGCACCCTCATCTACCCTCAGCAGTCCAGAAAGAACGTATACCGTGGGCGAATCCTTACTCTTAATATACGGCCACACAGCATTCGGAACCTGCAACGTGCCGGGGCGCATCTCAATTCCATTGACAGGATTGTCTGCGATGTTGATGTTGTCGGATAGATCGGGAACCACGCTACCATCAAGACTGATGGGGAAGAGTGCGCTGTGCGCGATGGTGAGATCAGCCAGCTCGGGGACACTATCGGCAATGTAGAGCGCGCGTTCGCCGGCATACTCGACAACCGCGTGACTCAATACTGTCGCTTTTTCGCGATTGTAGAGCCGTATGCCTTCCCAAGCGCCTGGTGTTTTTTCAAACGCCGAGAATATGACCGGGGCATCCGCGTTGCCACAAGCGTACAACGTCCCATAAACCTCGAGCGATGCCTCGGAAGTAAAAGCCAACGTCGCGCCAGGATAGAGAAGCAGCCGCACGCCCACGGGTACCACCAGCGTTTCGGTGATCGCCACCTGCGTACCGGTGAAAACCGTGTCCGTGGTCAATTCACCGCCCAGTGTCTCCACCGACACGAAATCTTCCAGATCCAAAGCGCGGCATCTTCCCAATGCAGGCCGTGGCAACGATGCCGCCAGGGGTAAGTACTCGTCGATGGATTCGGATACTGCGGGACCGCGCAGGAAGAAATACCAGACGAGCAACCCGGCTAGGATTGGGAGTTGGATCAACCCCAGAATGCTGAACAGCACCCGCCGGTCGAAGATACGGAACTTGCGCGGCGGTAACGGTGCAGACACGGGTTCAGCGGACACTTCTTCCACGGCCTTGGCCTCAGGTTCAGGTTCTTGGGGTGCTGGGCCGATCTCTTCTGGAGTTTCGATGAAAGGCGGCACGGACGCAGGTGGGGCAGCAGGCTCCACCGGTTCAGCCGGCAGCGTAAAACCCTGTGTGCGCAGCCGGCGTGCTCTTTGGAGGAAGCTTTCTTCCGGCTCAGGCGGGCTCTCCGGCACGGCCGGTTCTGGTTCAGATGGGGGTTCTTCCTCCTCTAAGCCGATGAACGATACTGACGGTGACGGGGTTTCGACCGGTGCAGGCTCCTCAACAACCGGCGCTTCCGGTTCTGGTTCTTCGGCGAACAACTCGCCCCAACCAAACAGATCATCGTCGGCATAAGACTCAGGCTCGGTTTCAGGTGCCGACTCCGGCTCCTCAGTGTACAATTCGCCCCAATCAGAAATATCGGCGGGTGCAAAAAGGTCAGGTTCCGCCTCAGGCGCAGCCTCCACTTCAGGTTCAACCTCCGGCTCCTCGGCGGACAACACTCCCCAGTTGAACATTTCGTCCGGCTCAACGAACTCGGGCTCAGGTTCTTCAACGACACCCCCTCGCGGCTCAGGCAAGGGCATCCCGGTGCGCAATGCTTCCACACCTGCTAGCGCGTCTGGATTGTCCGGCTCAATGTGCAGCGCCCGACTCAGGCAATCTGCCTGCCGCTTTGGGTCGTCGAGTGTCTGCGCCAGCCACAACCAAGCCAGCACGTTATTCGGATCCTCGCGAATGACCTGGAGCAACAGCCCGCGCGCATCATCGTAGAATCCCAGCTTGGCGCTTTCGATTGCATTATGGAGTAGTGGGTTTTCCATCTGTCACCCTCCTCATGAAAATCGCGAATAGCGAATTACGAATGGTAGCACTGGCGGAATGCCCGCGCTACATTCAATCAATGGATGAAACAGATTATAGGCAATATTGTCAAGTTGCCCAACGACGCGTCAATCACACTGTCTCGTAACGGATCCGCGGATCGAGCAAGGGGTAAGTCATGTCCAGGATAAACGTCGCCAGGGCAATAGCCAGGATGAGGAAGAAGATAATGGCTTGAATCATCGCGTAATCGCTGGCAAGGATAGCTTCAGAGAGGAGATGCCCCACCCCCGGATAGGCAAACATCGTCTCCACCAGCGCGTAGCCGGACACCAACGTTCCCAATGATATGGCCAATTGGGTCACCTGAGGAAGCATGACGTTACGCATAGCATAATGATAAAATCGCCGGAAAGATTTGAGCCCCCTGGCTTCAGCATACATCATGAAATCTTCACCGAGTACTGTGACGATCATACCACGCATCCACATCGCCCACGTTCCGCCTGTTACCAGGATCATCGTCAAAACCGGCAGCACCGCATGATTAGCCACATCCAGCAGGAAGTCGGTATTCGTCCAGTCAACATTGATCGTCACGCTATAAGAGCCGCGGAAAGGGAAGAGGTCGAGGCGGAACGAGAAAATGTAGAGAATGATCAACGCGACAATGAACGGAGGAATGGATGAAAGCACCATAAAAGCTGGGACGAGGGCTTTGAAGAACCTGGCATCACGCTTCCACCCGGCCCAGGCGCCCAACCCCGTTCCAATGACGAACGCCAGAATCGTGGCGACGCTCAGTAAAACAACCGTATAGGGCAACGAGCGCATCACGATGTCCGTCACTGGCCAGTAATAGCGGAACGAACGTCCAAAATCAAGGCGCACCATGTTACCCAGATAGGTAAAATACTGCCGCCACAGCGGTTGGTTCAGCCCTGCCCAATTCCTATAGAACGTCAGCAGGCTTTGCGCCTGGTCCCCGCGCTCACCAGTCAGCGTCGAGACCTCCAGCAGATACTCAAGCACAGGATCGTGGGCCGTGATGCGCGGAAGCAGAAAATTGACCGTAGCGGCGAACCACACCACGGCAACCAGGTTGAACAATCGTCTGGCGAGATACCGAGACGGTATTCTCATCAGCGCCCCTTTACCAACTAGGCGGAATCGGCCACCAAACATCCTCGCGCCCGCTAGCCGCTGCATCCCATGCGTCGGCCATCGCTTCGACAGAGCGATTCGCTGGCGGCAGAAGGTCGAACCCCCGCCACTCGCCCGTACGAGCACCCGGCAACTGCAACTGTGTGTTCCGGCAATACTCGTACCAGTCTCTGAACGTGTGCCACTTTATTTCAACGCCGTAGGGCTCAGGCCGCTGTGTCATCGGCGACAACGGTTCGACCGTATGGCATGAGTTCAGGATCTTCAGCTTGGAATGTGGATACATATCGTAGACAGTCTGTGCCAGCTTGACGGTCTGTTGTATGACGTCCTCATCCTCGCCCGGCAGGTTCAGCGAGAAGTAGACGATGATGGGGACGTTATAGAGGTTGACTTCATCGAGCGCGTTGAGCAACTGCGCATCGTTGTAGCGTTTCCCATTCAGACGGCGCACCCGCTCCGAACCGGAGTAGGGATTCAGAGCCACGCTGGAGTGTTCCATATCCGCCGTGCGGACGAAGTCCTTCATAAAACCCGAAGGGGGAAGTTGGAAGAACTCGTTGTAGAGGCCGATCTTGATGCCTTCCTTGCGTATCGCGCGGAAGAGCGAGCGCCAATAGCGGTCACCCATCGCAGCAAGGTCATAGGAAAAACACACCTGGATCGCCTGGTGCTCGATCAGTTGCTTGATCTCGTTCACGATCGTTTCTATCGGGACAGGCACGATGCCTTCCCGCCCGGCAATCGCCTTGTGCGCACTCCGCGCGCCCCCACAATAGGAACACTCGAAGTCGCAGCCACGCGCCGTCGTGATCCAGCGGCCCCGGTACTTACTAATGTCCGCCCCTTGACGGGCCTGGTGCGCCAGCTCCATATCGATGACCAGATACTCGTGGACAAAGTATTCGTCTTGATGTTCCATCCAGTCCAGGTCGATAAAATTGAAGTCGGCGAAATCCTCAGGCCGCGCGCAATATGTTCGCGGATTCTCTACTACCTCCCCCTGGAGACGGTACGTCAAGTTAGGGATGTCAGAGAGATCGGGCAGAACACCCCGCTCCACGCTCATCAGCGCCTGGGCCAAAGCCAACAGCGGGCGCTCGGCATCACCTCGGATTACAAAATCGACCACGGGGATATCTCGGATGATCTCATCGGCGAAGGCAGACGACGTCAAGCCCCCGAGGATAACCCAGGCATCCGGCAAAACTTGCTTCACAATTTGCGCAACATTGATCGCGCCGTAACTGTGCTCGTACCAGTGCAGGTCGATGAGGACCATCCGGGCTTCGCGATGATCATACAGCCACTGGCGCAGGTTGAAACTACTGTCCAGCTTCTTCTCCAACGGGAAGTTGACACCTTTGACCGGAATCCCATTATCGCAGAGCAAGTTCATCAGTGCCGGTACGCCCATCGGAATCAAACCGTACGGTCGTCCAAGTTTCGAGCGAGCAGGCGTGTCAAAAAGGTCCACGGCCTGTTTGGCCGGGTGAATATACAAAGCAGCAGGGGCTACGTCCACACTATCCTCCTAATCCGGATAAACTGGAACTAAGCAGGCCTTCGACGCCCGTTTTCTTGCTCATTGTGCAAGAATTTGCGTGGTTAGGCCCTAAAGTCTGTTTCACCAACTCGGCGGGATGGGCCACCAACAACTCTCGTGAGCCGTCCGGGCTGCGTCCCAGGCATCCGCCATCGCTTCCAGAGAGCGACTCGCTTGATCGCTTAGCACGAAACCACGATGCGCCTCGGTGCGCGCCTCCGGTCCGCCTAACTGGGTGTCACGACAATAAGTATACCAGTCATCGAAATTCCGCATTGTCACATCAATCGCATACTTTTCAGGATAAACCGCCATTGGCGATAGAGGATCCAGGGTATGACAAGAGTTCAAAATCCGTATTCGCGAGGGCGGGTAAAGTTGACACATCTCTTCGGCGAGAGCGATGGAATCCTTGAGGGTCTCATCATTCTCACCGGGCAAGTTCAGGGAAAAGTAAACGAGGGCGAAGATATCGTGGAGATTGAGGGCGTCCAGGATGTTGAACAGTTCACCGTTGGTGAAGCGCTTCCCGTTGAGCCGGCGCACCCGCTCATTGCCTGAGAGTGGACTGAACGCCAGACACGAGTGTTCCCGCTCCGCCACCTGGGCGAAGCGTTTGACGAAAGCCGGCGTCGGGAGCTGGAAACATTCGTTGTACAATCCAATCTTGATCTTCCGTCGACGCATAAGCGAGAAGAAAGTACGCCAATATTCGTCCCCCAACTCGGCGATATCGTAGGAAAGAGACGCCTGCTTCACACCAACTGCCGCCAAACGTTCCAGTTCGTCGACCACCGTTTCAGGCGAGCGGGGCACAATGCCGTCCCGCGTTGCCAGGGTCTTGTGCGCGCTCTTGCATCCCCCACAGTAGGAACACTCGTACTTGCATCCGCGCGCCGTAGCAATCCAACGGCCCAGGAAAGGGTCGGTCTTGAGCGCGGCACGCGCCTTAGCCAAATCGGTGACCAGGTATTCATGGACGAAATACTCGGTGTAATGCTCCAGGAAACTCAAGTCGACGTAGTCAAGGCGATCCAAATCCTCTGTAGCAGCACAATAGCCGATGGCATTCTCGATCACCTCGCCATCACGGCGGTAGGTCAGGTTGGGGATGTTGGCAAACTCCGGGGACGCCGCTTCAGTCTTGCCGAGACACTGCTGCACCAATGCAAGCAACGGTTGCTCGGCATCGCCGCGGATCACAAAATCAACCGCATCGAAGCGTTCCATAATCTCGCGAGCAAATGCGGAAGCCGTCAGTCCCCCTAAAACAATCCACGCATCTGGCAGAACCTCCTTGCAGACGCCGGCCATGCGAATTGCGCCGTAGCTGTGCTCGTACCAGTGCAAGTCGATGAGGATCACACGCGCCCGTGTCTGCGCCCGCAACCAGCGACGAAGGTCAAAACTACGGCTTAGCTCGCGTTCCAGCGGATAATTGATACCTCGCACCTCAATGCCAGCACCGCGCAGAACGTTCACCAACGCAGGCACGCCCAACGGAATCAGCCCGTAAGGACGGCCCATCTGCACATCACGCGCATCCTGCTGCTGGACGTAGAAATCGACATCCTGTTTGAGCGGATGGACGTAAAGCACGTCGGCTGGCGGCTTGGGCCGTCCACAACACTGTTTGTACTTCTTGCCGCTCCCACAGGGGCACGGATCATTGCGCCCAACACTTTTGGTGATCAGCTCGAAACTCCTTCCTTACAGACAAGACACTGCAAGGCGCAGTGCACCCTGCAGTGTCCTCAAATCCGCGTTCAACTCCGACCGCAAGCCAAGCTGCCGCACAGCAGCTTGCCGACGGTAAATTGCCCGTTGTCAGTTTGCCGTCTAGGCCTCAGCGAAAACTTTACTTAGATCCGCGCGAGACAAAACTTCGTTGTCGCGGTTCAGATAACATGCGACCACCCGGTTATTCTGCGGCCTGAAGAGTTCCGGCGCCTTCGTGTCACATATATCCATCCTATAGGGACAGCGTGGCGCGAACTTGCAGCCCGTGATTGCCTTAAAGGCCACCTGGCTCTTCTGGATCATCTCCTCGGTACCGCCCCACGAGAGTTCGGGATTAGGCCAGGGAATTGACGAAACCAGAAGTTTCGTATAGGGATGATGGGGATCGCGAATGATGGAATCCACATCACCAGCCTCCATCACCGAACCGCGATATAGAATGATGATGTAGTCGCTGATATGGTATGCCGTCGTCAGGTCGTGGGTGATGTACAAGATCGGAATACCGAATTCCTGGTTCATAGCTCGCAGACTCTTGAGAATCGTCGAGCGCAACGAAGCATCGACCATCGAAACAGGTTCGTCGGTGACCAAGAACTTGGGCTTCAGGAGCAAAGCGCGAGCCACCGCGATCCGTTGTCGCTGCCCACCACTCAGTTGGTGGGGATAGCGGCCCAGCGTCTCCTCCGGACGCAGACCAACCCGCTCGAGGGCATCCTCCATCAAATCGCGGGCTCCAGCTTTCGAATCAGCCAGCTTGAAGTTTTTGATAGGGATACTCAAGAGGTTATCGACTTTGTAGAACGGATTGTACACAGCGAACGGATCCTGGAAAACGGCCTGAACCTCCCGCCGGAACTGGAAAAGATCCGGGCCCTTAAGCTCGCTCAATGGCTTGCCACGGAATAGAGCCTGCCCCATTGTGGGTCCATAGAAACCTAGCAATAGCATACCCGTGGTTGTTTTACCGCTACCACTCTCACCAACGACGGCGATGATTTTGGGGAGGTTCTCATCAAAAGCGAGTGTCATATCATCCAAAGCCACCGTATATTCGGTCTTGCTTCCAAAGATCTTGGTTACGTTTCTTAACTCAAGTAATGGTGTGCTCATCTTCTTATTCCCCAAACCTATGCTGTGTGAAGGTGGCAGGCAACCCACCGTCCTGACTGAACTTCAACAAACTCCGGAGTCTTTTCCCGACAGAGGTCCCAAGCCTTAGGGCAGCGGGTATGGAAGACACAACCTGCAGGTGGATTCACCAACGAGGGTGTGATTCCAGGTATCCCACTGAATACCCCTTTGTTATCCAAGACGGGTAAGCTCTCGATCAAGAGTTGCGTGTAGGGGTGGAGAGGATTACGGAACATCGCGCGTATCTCTCCAATCTCCATCATTCTGCCGGCGTACATCACGGCAAGCCGGTCCACACTTTGCGCCATCAGCCCCATATCATGGCCAATGAGAATGATGGAGAGTCCGAGTTTCTGCTGAAGACGGTTAATCGTCTCCATCACCTGCCGTTGAATCACCACATCCAACGCGCTGGTTGGTTCGTCGGCGATAATGACATCGGGCTCCATCGAGATAGACTGCGCCACCGTCACGCGCTGTTGCATCCCCCCGCTTAACTCGTGCGGGTACATCTTGCCAACCTTGGGGGCCAGGTCCACCATCTCCAGCAGTTGGGCCACGCGTTCCTCGCGTTCCTCTTTGGACAAGACAATACCGTGATCGAGCATGCCATCCACCAACTGCTTGTCGATGCGCATCACCGGATTAAGCGCATTCATCGCGCCCTGCGGGATCATCGCTAACTTGCGCAGTCGGGTTTGGCGCATCCTCTCTTCAGAGAGCCCGACAAGGTCGGTGCCATCCAGAATCATCTGCCCTTCCTCAATCTTGCCGGGGGGTTTGATCATACGCATCAAGGCCAGCGCCATCGTCGACTTACCGGAACCGGACTCTCCTACGAGTCCCATCTTCACGCCAAAGTCCAAGTCGAAACTAACATCATCGACCGCCTTAACAGCCCCAGCCTCAACGTAGTAGTAGACTTTCAGATTTTTAACGTGCAACACTGGCTCGCTCATACGGTCCTCCGAGTTCTGGGGTTCGCAAACTCATCCAACCCGATGGAGAGAAGCAAAAACGCGATAAAGATCGCAGCGATCACGATCACTGGTTCGATGATCCACCACCAGTAGCCCTGCAAGAAGGCATTATAGTACCGCAACCAGTAGATCGTCATCCCCAACGACGGTTCCCGCAGGTTGCCAATGCCCAATGTCTGCAGGCCCAACGAGCCGAGGACGCCGCCATTGACCGCACCCGCCAGGCTGATGGCGAGATACGGCATCAAGTTGGGCATCAGTTCTTTGATAATGATCTCCATCCCGCTCATGCCTGACAGCTTGGCCATCATCACAAAGGCGCGCTCGCGCATGCTCAGCACCTGCGCCCGGATCGCCCGCGTTGGTTGCACCCAGGCAACGATCGAGAGGACCAAGGACATTTGGATGACACCCATATCCTCAGGATGGGGCAGCGATGCAGCAATGGTAATCAACAGGAGGAAGGACGGGATCGTCATCAGCACGTCCACGAAGAATTTGATGATCGTGTCGAAGAGACCACCGAAGTAGCCCGTCATAAAACCCAACACAGTTCCGATGCCCAGACCGATGCAACCGGCGATCATACCGATCGAGAGCGTCATCCGCGTGCCGTAGATCAGTGCGGGAAGCAGGTCGCGCCCCACGGAATCCGTGCCAAAGGGATACTCCGCAGAGGGCGCTTGCTTGGGCATCACGGCCAACGGGTAGGCCCCCTCTTTGGGGACGAAGAATCCGGCCACCGTCGAAAAGAGCAACAGCACCAGGAGCAACGCCAGCCCGCCGCCGAAGGCCGGGTTACGGCGAATGTAACTGAGAAAACCCCTTAAACCTTGACCTCTCTGCATCGTTTAGCCTCCTGAGTACGAGATGCGCGGATCAAGGAATGGATAAAGCAGATCCACGAGAAGGGTAGCCACGGCAATCCCGACCACCATAAAGAACACGATGCCGTAGATCACCGGATAATCGAGGGCGGCGATGGCGGCCCCCAGGCGGTTGCCAATGCCAGGATAGGCGAACATAGTCTCCACCAGCGTGGCGCCGGACACGATAAGGCCCAGTTGCATCGCCAGCGCCGTGACCTGGGGCAGCAACGTGTTGCGCAGCGCGTAGCGGAAGAAGATACGACTGCCCTTCAACCCTTTCGCCTCGGCAAAGGTGATGAAGTCCTGGCCCTCCACGGTCACCATCATCGCGCGCATCCCCAGTGACCAGCCGCCGACGGAGACCAGCAGCATGGACAAGCCCGGTAAAAGCGCGTGATGGGCCACGTCGAGCAAGAAATCTGTACTCGCCCAGTCCTTTTCTATCGTCGGGGAGTAGCCGCCGCGCAGCGGGAACGCCTTGAGCTTGAAAGCCAGGAAATAAATGAGCACCAGCGCGATGATGAAAGCCGGGACAGCCGAAAACGATGCCAGTGGTGGCATGAGCCACGAAAACCACTTCGACGTCTTCGACCAGCCCACCATAGCGCCAACGACCGTGCCGATTATAAACGCGAGAATCGTCGAGGTGCCTACAAAGCCCAAGGTCCAGAATACCGTCTGTCCGATGATGAAATCGACCCTTACGGGATAGTTAGTGATGGAGTAGCCCAGATCGAATCGCATGGTATTCCAGATGTAGGTCACATACTGCTGCCATAACGGCTTGTCAAGACCGTAAAGCGTCCTGAGAGAATCCCGAAACTCCGCGGCTCCCTCGGACGTAAGCCCACCGCTCGCAATCTTCTGGTTGATCAGTTCTTGAACAGGATCACGCGGCGCCAGCTTCGGAATGATAAAATTGATTGTAGCCGCCGTAAAGAGCACCGCTATAAGAAAACCGATTCTTTTGAGCACGTAACTGAGTGGTATGCGCATCAGGTACCTCCAATACGATAACAAGATCTATGAGTAACCTTGCGAAGGTTACAGATGGCGCTGCTGGAGAGACGATCTCCCGCTAAAGCAGGTCACCTTGCAGTGAAATGTATGCGCCAACCTTCGCAAGGGTTCCTTAAGAAATGGTCAGCAGGATCGGCCAACCTCGGAGACCTGGAGAAGACAGCGACCTTGCACCTACTCTCATCTACTGATCAGTAGATAGTTCCCTGGCCTCTCCAGATCTCCGCAGTCCTAGGGAAGACGCGAGGGGGCCGGTGCCCTGGCCCCCTCGCGCGCTTACAAAAGGCTACTGCGCCGGGTTCAAGCGGCTGAGGGTAATCACGAAGCAATAGTGCCACGGCGCCGTGTTATAGGCGTCGTCCTTATTGGGCCAGCCGGTCCAATAGGTCGTGTTCATCGCCAACCGGTGGAACCACTCGGAGATCGGAACCTCCGGCAGGTTCGTGTACCAGATCTGCATACACTTGTCGAACAGCTCCTGCATCTTGGCTTCGTCGTCGGGCGACGTGCGGGCCATCTCATTGACGGCGACCTCGTAATCCGGGTCCCACCATCGCGTCCAGCTTTCATTGACGACATTCGTTCCGGTGGGCACGGAGTTCTTCTCAGTGTACATGTCCAGCGTGATCCAGGGATCCTTCACACTGCCACCATGGCCACGGAAGAACGTCTTCGAATTCCCGTCTCCCATGATCGTCCAGGCGTCGGGTGGGTTGATCTGCTGCGCGTCGAAACCGGCCTGTCGCAACTGCTCCACGATCACGGGGCCGATATCGGCATAGATATCGACGGTCAGGATTTCGGGCTGGAAGACCTCGCCGTCCTTGGCGAAGAAGCCATCGTCATTCTTCTCAAAGCCAGCGGCCTTCATCCGCTCCTCGACCTTGGCGACATCGCGGGTAAAGACAGCGTCGGCCATCTCCCTCACTTCCGCTGTGGAGTTGTCCCGATACTTTGTCAGTCCGGGGTACCCCGGGAACGGGAGATTGGTCTTGACACCCGCGCCGCCATAGCCCACATCCATCACCTGCTGGTGATCGATGGCGTAAGCGAACGCCCAGCGGACGTCCTTGTTGTCGTACGGCTCTTCGAGGGTGTTGAAGAACAGCGAGGTGGGCCACCAGTCCATGTAACCGTAGGGCTTCTCGCCGAAGGTATGGGTCGTGATATGATCTGAAGCCTGGGCCAGGATCGCCTCGATGGTGGCGGGGCGCAAGTCGAGCGTCACATCCACCTCGTCGTTGATCAACATCTGACCACCGACCTCGTCATTGGTCCAACCAAACTGCACGATGCGCTCAACACTCGGCATATCGGCCAGGCCTAAGTCAGCAGCCCACCACTCGTAGCGCAGATCCATGTGCTTGACCTGGACGTCGAAACGGCTGACCGCATAGGGCCCTGAGTAAACGGGCCACTTCTTGTCCAGATCGAAGAAGGCGAACTCGCGCCAGTCACCCTCGACCGTCGAGAAGATATGCTCCGGCACAAGGATGATGCCGCGGTCAAAGCGGCCGGTGCAGCCGGTGAAGTGCCAGCGGGGGTTCGGTTCCATCAACGTGAACTTGACGGTGTAGTCGTCGACGGCCTCGACCGAGTCCACGTACTGAGCCACAAAGCTGGAGTTCTCGTAATCGGGAGCGGCGGCCTTCAAGCTGCTGTACGTGAAGACAATGTCAGAGGCGTTGAGGTCTTCACCATCTGCCCACTTGACACCCTTGCGCAGATACAACGTCATCTCGGTGTAGTCATCGTTGTACTCCCAGCTCTCGGCAATCCAGGGGTAGGTCTTGTTGTTGAGCGCGCAGTAGTAGAAGGGGAACTCGAGCATCGCCGAACCGGCCATCTGGTGCCAGTTATTGGCATACATATTGCCGATACCGACACCTGCCAGCTCTACCGCACCGAATGCGTAAATCAACGTGCGCTCACGCGCCACATCCTCGCGAGGCCACGTTTGTGCCTCTACAGGTACTGCGGTTGGTTGTTCAACTACGGGTTCCTCGGTCTTTTCAACGGTTGGCGCCGCTGTAGGTTCCGGGGTAGGCGTGCCGCAGGCAGCCAGGACAGCGCTTGCTCCGGCTATAGCCGAAACCTGCAAGAACTGCCGACGTGTAATCTTCTTCATCGTTCTTCCTCCTTAAAGAATAGTAATAGACTGAAGACATATTTGGTACGATACGGGGGTAAATGGGTACCGGGATTTTTTGTTTTCTTATTTACGGTTTGTCCTCCTTCCTGTGATATAGCCACTACTGCATCCCAACGACACAGTAGGAAGGCCCTCCTGAAAGCTCACATTCCAATAAAGACAAGGATCACACGAGTGCTAGTAAGACTCTATTCGACCGAAAACTGTACATGCGAAGGTTTCTAGTGCGGCAACGGCGAATTTTCGGACAGATTCTAAGCCCACAATTTTATTATAAGCGTTCTCTCACAACTGCAACCGACGCCAAGATGACTGAAAGTTACCGGAATTATATAACGCCCGGAACCACACAGCAGATAGGACTCGGACGCCAGAGCAACTCCTTAATCATTCTATTAACATTCTGTTAAAATACAAGCCGCATCACATAATCGCCAAAACGAATATCCATCTGGGAAGCGGGCAGCTCGACCGTGCAATAAGGGTTCTCATAGTGCTTGAAACCGGTCAGGGGTTGTTCCACACCATCACGGAGGAATGCGTCCTCCCACTCAAAAGCCAATGTCTCGCCGCGCAACGTGGTGTAATTGACCGTAAGCCCTTGCACATCCATAGCAGATTCCAGCACTTTCTGCTGAAATTCCTCAAAACTGCCGTCCACCGCCGCGCGTCCCATCTGGCAGACCCACACCGTCTCGCGGCCATAAGCGCGTAACTCACGATAGGCCGCCGGGCCGCGCTTAACCAAAGACAGGCCAGTCGATGCATAAAGCGCGAGATAGCCATCCGCTTTGCGCGCAAAGGCCCAGTTATCGTGGACCTCGTAGGCGTCAAACATATAGATCGGGAAATGTGCGTGGGTGAAACCCAGCCAATCGTCCTCGGGCAGGTTGTATAACGCGATCAACGCGTCCTTCCACTGTGCCACGCGCGGCAGCACGTAGTTTCCTGCCCAGAAATTGGGGCGGTGGGCGCCATCCTCACTGATGACTGGTGGATGATTAACGAAGACGACGGCATCAGGACCAAAAGTCGCCTGCCAGATATGCTGCTGGTAACCTTTCTCGCCAGGGCGATAATCCTGGACTGAAGCCAGCATATAATCGGGGGTTTTATACGTGACCTTGTTGATCTCATCTCCGGCATCACTGATCACGTGGCGCTCGCGATTCCACATCTCTTCTCGTTGGTCTGTCGCGATGCCAGCAATCATCAACGGGAAATCGTATCCCGAGCACGCCATCGCCACCAGACCGCGCAAATGCTGATTGTAAACGCCCTGTCCCCACATCAAGCGGCAGATGCCCGACGTGGGTTCGAGTTGCCCACTTTTGATCATCGGGCTATAGGTCCGCCCGTGCGTCGAACCAAAGACACCCTTATAGCTGTTGACCGCCATCGTGAAGAGCATCTTATCGATGACGACAGCCGCAAGTTCTATGATCTGCTCGGTCTCGGATAGACTGACAAGGTGTGATAGCGCCAGAAGGTCTTCGTCGAAATAGCAGTTGGAATCCCACTCCCAAAAACCGGTCGCGCCGCGTGTCTTGAGCCACGCCAACGCTAGGCGCTCGCCCTTCTCACGATGCCACTGACCGGTCTGCCCAGTATTGGTAAAAACCTCATCGGGATAGAGTTGCCCGGCCAGGACTTCACAGGTGTGGAAGAGGATACTGTGGTTCTCTGTCGTGTAGCACATCGCGTCGGCACCAGGTTCATCGTGCCAGTACTTGAAGTTGAGGACGCACTCCTTGAGCAGCGCCTTCAGATCGGCGGGGAATTCATCCTGGTCCATATAGCGGTACATCACGCCAAGCAAGCCCACGAGATCGAAGTCGCTGCAATCACCGCGCGCGTTGATAGAGGCAATGGCTTTCAGGATAACGTCCTGGTCAACGTCTTCCCATTTTCCAAGCTCGAACTTGGCAATCTCGGCATAGAGATTGTCTTTCTGGGTTACCGCATAGTTCAGCGCCTCAAGGCTGCGTTCCTCTACGGTACCATAAGGGGTCTCTGAGTACGCAGTGTCCAGGATATAGAAAGGCATCTCCCATTGATAGCGGACATTCCAGAAAGCATGTTCCTGCGAAACCGCGCGGAGCACCGCCCGGAAAGGGCCTTGCCAAATACGGAAACCGTGACCGATATCGTTCACCTCACCGGGCTTGGCCTCAGTCTCGCCACCGACATACATACGGTTTCTCGGGTCTTGAATGCTGTAATCGTAGTTGAAGTTTGTCTCAAGATCGTCTGGCCAGTGGAGGTTCACCACCTTACCACGGTAGTTCGCAACTTCTTCAATGCACGCCTGCTCAAAGACCTGCTCCAACATGATATGACGAATGGTACGCGTTGTCGCTGAAGGCACTTTTACCTCGACATCTTCAAGATCGATGTCAGCCACACGCAACGCCATCACGTAAGGGCATTCGCGCGCGGCGACTTCCTCGAAGCGGACCAGGATCTCATTGCCTACGCCCTCATCGTCCGTCTCGCGCAGCCTCGCGATGAAAGATGCGCTCGCAGGCTGTTGATGGTGAAAGTGCTCGTGACGGTGAACGTGCTCCCCATTGACCCATACATCTGCCGGCCCGTTCGTCGTAATGATGAAGGTGGCTTCCTGCTCTTCCCACACGTGAAGCTGAGTGTACGCCCAGGTACGCAAATAGTGCCAGGTATGGTGGAAGGTGGATTTATCAACAAAGTGGTCGTCAAGGCAACGGACATAGTGCCAGGTCAATGTGGTGTCATCAACTGCGAAAGATTCCCGGTCAACCGGGGTCTGCTGAACGAAGTTTTCCGGGGTGTAATAATGTTGTGCGATTTGGAGCTTACGCTCCGGTTCCCCGCCTGTGTAGTGATCAGGATCGGGAATGGCGATCTCCTGCGAACCGGCAACCAGCCAGTTGTGGATGTAGCCGTCGTGCAGTTCATACTCAAGGTAAGAAAATGTCATCTAAGTGCAAAGCCTCCTCTGAAAATACTCTCGACGGATTAGCCCGTTAATCTATTATCAGAATGTGAGCGCCGCCAATGGAAAGAGCGGTAATTGTAACACTGTTAAATGGATACGCAAAGTGAACTTTGTCACTGCTCAGGTGATCGGATATCTCTCCGCCCACATGGTTTGGAAGCGCTTCCAGAGCCTAGTATAGCACAGGTAGAAAGGATTTGTCAAGAAGAATTCGCCTAGTCTGATCGCGTTCCGATTTTGAGGTGGAACGCACTAGGTTGCCCTGTAACCGGGCATTTTGACGTTTTCCCGCCCCATACCAGCTGGCAATAGCCCCTACCCAAGCGCGGCCCGGAACTTGGTCGTGACGTCTTTAATGGACGGACCAAGCACTTCAATCTCCTCAAGGCGGTTCGTGCCTAATCCTACCTCGCTCGCCAGTTGGATGTGATTGAGACCGCGGATGAAGGGCGTGCTCCCCGCAGCTGCGGTTGGATCGAAGCCCATAGCCACCGT
>JBJYXQ010000499.1:0-3541 GCA_046260035.1 Anaerolineae bacterium | reverse complement strand
AAAGGCCGCTTTAGCGGCAAAATACCCCTTAAACAAATGGCTTATGAAGTCAGATCTCAGATCCTGTTCTAGTGTGAAACTGCGTTGATCTGCTCCCAGCATTCGCAGGCGGTGCGCGTTTCTTCGCCTCTGGTGAGCGTGCCGGAGTAGGCGTCACCCGTCGAGGTTGGCGTCCAACCTGAAAGATTCATCGGCCAACGCGGATCGTCCGCGGCGATCCAGACGCCGTTGTAACGCCGGGCGATGTGCAAGTGCGTCGCGTTGGAAACCCCGCCCTCGCACGAGGGATGCCCGAGCTTGTCCCCCGCTTTGAGCGTCGTCCCAACCTGAACCCGCCCATCGGAAGCCAGGTGCAGGTAGAAGATCACCCATCCTGTGCCCATAAAACCGTCGTCATCGAGGTCTTGCAATACCATGCCCTCGTGGCTGTGAATGACCCGACCGTCTGCGGCGGCGGTCGCCCACTGGCTACTCGGCGCGCAGCCGATGTTACGCTCGTTGGTGGTGAAATCCAGCGCCGCGAATGGCCCCTGGGTTCCGTAGCCCGGGTGCGGCCCGCCGGTAAAGTGCCAGGTCGCGTCCTGGGGCCACGGCAAGCGTAGCTCGGGGGCTTCCAGGCCGGCGGGAATCAGCGGCTCGACAGCCTGCGCAAAAGGATCGCCAAACAGCTCGCGGTACGTTGTCGCGAAGCGGGTCAGATCGGCGCGCCAGCTTTCGTAGTCGGCGGATGTGGGGGCCAGGGCGCGCTGGACGCCGGCTGTACCGCCGTTGAGTTGTGTGGAGAACTGGATGTAGGTCCCGTCGCGCGTCTGTACAAGCCAGAGCGTGTCCATCCACCAGCCATAGAGCCCGATATTGAGCGCGTCCGCCGCCAGACTAAGTTGGTGGTACAGGCCGTTCATGTATGTCTGCGTGGTGTAACCCAGGGGATAAGCACGTTGTTCCGCCGATGGCTCAGGATTGGTCAACCAGCCGCCGCGCAGTTCGAGGAGCGCCAGCAGCACCCGCGGGCCGACGCTGTACTGTTCGGCGACCAGGGTCACGATCTCGGCGCCGGTCATCTGTACGCCCAGGACATCCTCGCTGTAATCCTTGAACAGTCCCGGAAAGGCCGCCGTTGCTTGCACGACGTCGAAATCCTTGTACTCCGGCCCATACACGAGTTCGTTGTCGGGGATCAAGGGTGTTCCCGGCCCGGTTTGTTGTGCGGCGAGTGAGATTTGCAGTTGTTGTCCCGCCGCCAATTGATCGGCATTCGCCAAACCGTTGATGCGCATCAGGCTCTCCATCGTTGTTCCGAAGGCGACTGCGATGCCAGAAAGCGTGTCGCCTGCCCGCACGGTGTAGTAGATGGCTGTTGTCTCGGGCGCGGCGCGCGTTGGGGTAGGGGTAGCGGTGTCTATGACGATGGTGGGGGTACTGCTAGGACCGGCTTTGGCGGTCGCCGTCATCGCTGCGGGTTTGGGTGTGGCTGTGGGCCGCGAGGAGGGATTTCCAACGTCCCCGATGCTCACATCGCGTCGGCACCCTGGCAAAGCGGCGATGAGAAGTACGCTGAGCAGAACAAGAAAGGTTACCGTGATTTTGTATTTTGCCAAAATGTTGACCTCACAAAAATGAACAGGAGTTGTGAAACAGCCTTCTGCCACAACTCCTGTTCACATCGATTTGATACACTATCCATGGGATAACGTCATTGACGCCATTGTACTCTTCCAACAGGGGAAGTCAATGATAAAAGCAGGCTCAGTCGATCTGATTTTGCTTGGTCCGGATCGTCAGATCCGGACCGAAGCGGGGATCTGGCGATCCCCTTGAAGCATTTTGCAATCTACTGAGTCTAACCATTTAGCGCTACGCGGGACTAAACCCTCTTCGCCACGCCAGCACGTCGGCGATACTCTCGCGCAAGGGGCGGGGGCTATAACCTAGTTCGCTTTCAGCCTTGGCGTGACTGAAATCGCAGTTGTCCTGCACTGTGCGCAGCGAATAGTGCGTAAATTTGGGGATGGCGTGCGTCAGCCGGTAGAAAGGCTCTGCGAGGCGCGCCATTAAGTCTGCCAACCACATCGGCGCAACGATGTGCGGGGTATGGATGCCCACGAATTCCTGCACAACCTGCTTGATCTGCGCGATTTCGATGCGCGCGCCCGAAAGGATGTACGTCTCACCAGTGCGCCCCTTTTCCGCTGCCAGGGTCAGCCCTTTCGCGACATCACGCACATCGACGAAATCGTAAGCACCGCGGACCAGGAAGTGCAGTTTCCTCCGGGCGAAGTTGCGGATGACGTTGCCCATCTCGGAATCGAGATAGTCGTAGGGGCCGATGACGCCAGTGGGACAGGCAATGACGGCGTCGAGTCCTTGTTCCACGGTTTCTAGGACAGCGAGGGTACCTTCGGCTTTGGTGCGGTCGTAAGCGCCTACCGGGCTATCCGGCGCAAAAGGCACGTGCTCATCGATGCAGATACCGTGAGGCATCCGTTTGAAAGCATGGATCGAACTGATGTGGACCATACGCCGCACGCCGGTTCGCAGTGCGGCCTGCGCGGTGTTGCGGACGCCGTCTACGTTGACCTTGCGCATCAGCGTTTCTGCGCCGGGCAAAATGGAAATGATGCCCGCCAGATGATAGACGACATCAATGCCATCCATGGCCCGATCCAACGATGCGGGGTCGAGGACATTGCCGACGACACGCTCAACTTCCAAGCCTTCTAGCGACGCACAATTGTCGTTAGGAAGCACCATTGCGCGCACTGGCTGCTCTCGCGCCAGCAGCTCGCGCACCAATACATTCCCTACGTGGCCTGTAGCGCCTGTTACTAAAATCATAGTCACCTCCGGTCAAACAGTATAAGTGAATAAGAGCCGAAAAATCTGTTGATTTTGCACACGGCGCTACTGTCGCTTTGTATGGCTTGTTAAGTTGCATGTCGGTTTTGGGGAAAACCGGCTAACCAATATAACCATATTATAACGCGATTTATCTGCGAGTCAATTGCGCCAGTAGGGCTATCGCATTTGACTGCTTCCCACAACTGAATGCGGCCTAAAGGCCGGGGAGAAAGGGGGATTTTTGTGGCGGGGCCGAGCCCTGCCACAAAAATCCCCGCTAAAAACCCGCTTTAGCGGTAAAACCGACAGCGCGACGGGACAAAGTTTTCTTAAATGCGATGGCCCTAATTACGCCAGCAGGACTTTGGGTGTATACTTATGTGGACTGTAAACCTCAAGGAGGACGACTCTAAGGAGGGGGTATGGCAAAACGTTTATCCGTCATCGATGTAGACCGCTGTGTGGGTTGCCAGGTATGCATGTTCGCATGCGTGCGACGAACGGGCAATGGCGGTTTGGAAAATGCGTGCATCCATGTGCGATCCGCGGGGGGCATCCGCAAGGGCTTTGTCGTCATCGTGTGTCGTGCCTGTCCCGATCCGCCCTGCGCGCGCGTTTGTCCTACAGACGCGTTGACCCCGCGCGAGGGTGGTGGCGTGCGCTTCAAGGCAAACTTGTGCATCGGCTGCCACAACTGCGTGGA
>JBJYXQ010000498.1:0-2402 GCA_046260035.1 Anaerolineae bacterium | reverse complement strand
CGTTGGGAGGATGAGCTATGACGGACACCCTGATGACCTTCTTGCAGACGCTCTCTAACCTCACCGGTGTTTCGGGAAATGAGACTGCGGTCCGCAGTGCCATCAAACCGCTTGTGCAAGATCACGTCGATGAGATGCGCGTCGATGCTCTCGGAAATTTGATCACGCTCAAGCGCGGTACGGGCGAGAACCCGATGCGCGTATTGGTGACGGCACACATGGACGAAGTCGGTCTGATGGTCGTTGGTCACACCAGCGACGGCGGACTGCGCGCCGAACCCATCGGCGGCCTCGATGCGCGCTTACTGCCCGGATTGCACGTCTGGGTGGGCAAGGACAAACTGCCCGGTGTCATTGGCTTGCAAGCCATTCACCGTTTACATGGGAATTCGAAAGTCACGCCGGTGAATAAGCTGGTGATCGATATCGGCACGACGAGCAAGGATGAGGCGCAGTCTGCGGCCCCGCTCGGCACGCCGGTGACTTTCGCCACCCAATTCCGCGAAATCGGCCCGGCAGTGACCGGGAAGGCTTTCGATGACCGCGCGGGATGCGCTGTTCTGATCGCTCTGCTGCAAGGTGAGCGGCTGCCCTGTGACGTGTATGGCGTCTTCACCGTGCAGGAAGAGGTGGGGCTGCGCGGCGCGCAGGTCGCCGCTTTCGCCGTCGAACCCGATGTGGGTTTTGCATTGGAAGGCACCATCGCTGATGATTTGCCTAAACCTAAAGAGGAAAAGGACGTCAGCCCGACGACCGAGTTGGGCAAGGGGCCGGCTATCACTGTGATGGATCGTTCCTACACGACCCCGCCGCGGCTGTTGAGCCACGTCCTGAAAGCGGCTGCTGCTGAAGGCATTCCTTACCAACTCAAACAACCAGGCATCAGTGGTACCGAAGCGGCCGGGATCACCCGGGCGCGTGGTGGCGTTCCGGCGATTACGATTGCTGTGCCCTGCCGTTACATCCACGGCCCGCGCGCCTTGCTGCGTCCCGACGATATGGAAAACACCCTGCGTCTCGTGCGCGCCGCTATCGCTCGCCTGACGCCGGAAACACTTGCATTTACGTGACCATCTGGCCAAAGACTATCCGACTAAGTACCTATCCGAAAATTCAATTTTGCGTACTAATTGCGCCTAAAGGCGCGGGATAGAGAGTGTTTTTTCGTTTTCGAGCGTAGCTCGAAAACGAAAAAACACCATTTCTAAAAGCGGCTTTAGCCGCAAAATCTGGCGTAATCACAAATAGCTTGTACTGCAAGTAGCTTTACAAAACGTATTTTGAAGTCCTGTTGCAAAAGTGCTTCAATCGGCCAGATAATTTTCGGATAGGTTCTAAGGACTATTTGACTAAGGACAACCTGACTATCTTTAGGAGACGATCTTGAATCTGGATTTATTGGAAACACTTACCCAAACATTTGGCCCTTCGGGGTATGAAGATGCGATCCGGGATGTTATCCGCCAGGAAGTCGTCCCACTCGTTGACGAACTGCGGATCGATCCGCTTGGCAGTCTGGTCGCTTATCGCCGTGGGACGGGCGGTGGGCAGAAGATCGCGCTCGCGGCCCACATGGACGAAATCGGCGTGATGGCGACGTACATCGAAGAGCAGGGTTACGTGCGCTTCACGGCCATCGGTGGTGGGGTGCGGTCGCTCAATGCCGTCAGCAACCGCGTGCGCTTTGCCAACGGCGTCACCGGCGTCGTCTCCGTAGAACGGCGCGACGATGCTAGCAGCATGCCGGCCTTGACCCATCTCTACATTGACGTGGGCGCGACCAGCCGCGAGGATTGTCCGGTTGCCGTCGGCGATCCGGGGCAGTTTATCGGCCCGCTGGTGCGCCAGGGGCAGCGTCTCGTGAGTAAAACGATGGATGACCGCATTGGCTGCTACGTGTTGATCGAAGTGCTGCGTCAACTCAAAGAGACGCCAAATGACGTCTACGCTATTTTCAGTACCCAGGAAGAGATCACCCTGGCGGGCGCGCGCACGTCGGCTTTCCGCGTCGATCCCGCTATGGCGATTTCCATTGACGTGACGTTGACCGGCGACACGCCCAAGGCGTACCCGATGGCCGTGGAACTGGGCAAAGGCCCGGCCATCAAGGTCAAGGATGGCGGGATGATTGCGCATCCTTTGGTGCGCGACAAGCTCGTCGCTGCCGCTAAGGAGGCCGGTCTTCCCTATCAAATGGAAATTCTCCTTGGTGGCACAACCGATGCTGCCGCAATGCAGTTGGTACGCGCGGGTGTGCCGAGTGGCTGTGTGAGCATCCCCTGTCGCTACGTCCACAGCCCTTCAGAAACGGTTGATGAAGCCGATGTCGAAAACGCTATCACCCTGTTGGTGACGGCGCTACGCGCCTAGAGCGTGATTGTATCCTTTTAAGGAGGTTGGGT
>JBJYXQ010000497.1:2345-6203 GCA_046260035.1 Anaerolineae bacterium | reverse complement strand
GCAATGGCGATTTTGGCTTGGCAGCCGGGATCGGTCTTGTCAGGTCTGCGCATAAACGTAGCGAAGGTCGCCACGAGGTCCGGCTCCAGGTCGGCAAGTTCCGCCTCAGCGATGATCTCCGCGGCTGCCGCCGCAATGTGACTATTGCGATCCGCTAGTGCTTTGCGCAGTTGCGCCAGTGTATCTTCGGTGATCGGTGCAGCGCGCAAGGCGTGAAGCGCGGCGAGATGATCTTCGAGCGTATGTTTCTTTGTCATAGAGCACTTTTCACAGCAGGTTTACCTTCTCCTGACGCAGTTTCGCCAACGTGAGGCGCACCTTGCGTGCGACATCGATGCCATAGGGACAGGCAACGCCTTCCGCTTCCGCTAACAGCGCATCGGCATCCCAACCCGCCGATGCGAAGCGCTCGCGCGCGATGCCTGCCAGATCGAACCAGCCGGAGAGTCTCAGACGCAGCGCGTAGTTCGCGGGATCGTGCGGCAGATAGTCGATCATCTGGCGATCGACGTAGCCTTCCAGACGGAACAGCGCCATCAGGTCGGCGGAGCACGCGCCGCACTGGCGGCAGACATAGCGCCCCAGCTCAGGCGCGTCGTGCAATGCCGCCGCACGTTCCTCGGCGTTCAACGGTCCTTTCGCCAGCGCGGCAACCGCTTGCTGCACGTGTTCAACGGCGTTCATCCCGCAGATTAGCACCTCCGAACCGGAGCCGAGTGCATAGCGCATCGCGAGTTCCGGCGCCTGGTAGAGGAAACCATCGGCCAGCGGCTTCATCGCCGTGATGCCGACGCCTTTCTTCCGCGCCAGCGGATAGACCTCGCGCTGGATCTCCGGCACGTACTGCTCCTCAAGGTAGTTGTCCCAGATGAGGATGACCGAGAGCGGCAGGCGCTTGAGCGCTTCGAGGTACATTTGCGGCGGACGGTGGCTGCTAAAACCGAGGCCGCTGATCAGACCTTCATCCTTGGCCTTGAGCAACGCTTCGAGCGCGCCGCCCGGCCCGGTGATCGTGTCCATGTCTTCCATCGTGTTGACACCGTGGAAGAAGTAGAATTCGATATGGTCGGTACGCAGCGCGGTCAAAGAGGCTTCCAGTTCACGGCGAACGCCCTCGCCATCGCGTTTACCGCTCTTGCTGGCGAGGATCACCTTGTCGCGGCGGCCTTCGAGCACGCGCCCCAACTTTTCCTCCGACGCGCCACCACCATAACTGCGTGCCGTCTCGATGTAGTTGCCGCCGGCGTTCAGAAAGGCATCGACAACCTGGTTGATAATCTCGGATGAGATCTCAACCTGGTGAAAACCGCCAATCCCCAGGCGGCTAACGGTAAAACCGGTCTTTCCTAATGCAATTTTCGGTAACATTACTATACCTCCAGTAAGAAATTAGAAGTGAGAAATTAGAAATTCCATTGAGCCTAAACACCGCCGAAGTGCGTTAAGGTGTGCGCGGCGGCTTCAGCGCCAGATCGCAAGGCCTTGCCTATATCATAGTCCTGAAACCAGGAAACGATAAATGCGCCCTGAAAAGCGTCACCACAGCCGGTAGTGTCGACAACGTTGGCGACAGGAAGCGCAGGCTGGACATAGGCTTTACCTTGCCACAACGCCACACTTCCTTCCGCACCCAGCGTGATGAGGATGAGCACCGAATGTTCGGCGGACAGCACCCTGGCGCGCTCGACGTCTTCGCGCCGGGCGCTCAGTAGGGCAACATTGATGCGGTCGATGTGGCGCTCAAGATGTTCAAAGTCGCGGGTGTCGAGAAAGTCTGCAACGAGTTTGACGTGCGGCGATAATCGCGCCACCGCTGCCGTAAAGTTGGGATCGCCCGCCCCTATCGCCGCCACATCGAAGGTGTTTACGAAATCCCAATCCGCGTCGGAGAGCCTGAAAACGTCGAACACGCCGCCCTGCCACGCGTCTGGCGGATCCTGGCGGTCGCCATCGGTGAGATAGAGCTTGTGGGTCGCGGTTGCGCCGTCGAGGCGGTACACGTGACTGACGTCGATAGCTTCGGCGCGCAGATGATCGAGGATCGGATCCGCGTAGGCATCAGCACCCACCGCGCCAACCACGGCGACACGTTCCACGCCGCTGCGCTTGCACTGCGTGGCAACGTTGAGCGCGTTGCCACCGACGAATTCAAGGCCTTGGTCGACATAAAGGTCCATAGATAGACAAGTCAACGCCACAACGTCCAAAAGATTTCCTCCCTTCGCCCGTAGACCCAAAAGGTTTCAGAAAACCTTTCGGGTCCGCACTTTTCGTCATCACGCGCCTGTAGGCAACTTCACCCGCGACAACGTCAACGACGACAACACAAACAGCGCCGCGTAGAGCGCGAAGATCACCAGGTAGCCCAATCCCGGTTGCAGCGCGTTGAAGAAGTCGGCCATCGGCCCGCCGAGGCCCGCGCCGACGATCCCCGCGCCCGCGCCCGCCAGGTTCGAGATGCCCAGGTAACGACCGGCATCCTGCTTCGGCGCGAGGTCCGTACCGAGCGCCCAGTTTGTCGCCATAAACGTCCCTGCCCCCAGACCGATGATGCACCCGCCGACGATCACCACCGGCATCGTTGAAGCAAAGAGCAAGACAACTGTCCCACCTGCCGCGACAAGGCCCGCGAGCATCACTAACCGCTTGCGCCCGATGCGGTCGGCGAGATAGCCGCCGCCCAACGCCGAGGGGATAAGGAATCCTGCCACCGCCGCCATCAGCATCGTCGTCGCAGAGGCCGGCTTTGGCACGTGCAGGACGTCCGCCAGATAGTACTGCGCGAAGCTCTGTACCGAACCGACCGCCGCCAGGAAGAGCAACCGGTTGACGATCCACCAGATGAAGCTCTTCTGCTGGCGTGCCTCCGCGCCGATACCTACCCACGCACCCAGGTAGACGCCCACGAGAATCGCGCCGGCCATCGCGATGAGGCCAACGAAACCGACAAAGGCGATTTGCACCTCTAGTACCACGTCACGCGCGGTCACGATGTCGCTGCTGGCGGTGACCAACCACGTGGCAAAGCGCGTCACCGTGACGAAGATCGCCGTGAGGAACACCAGGCGCAGCGCAGCCTCGCCGATCCCCTCGACGGGTTTCTCGCGCAACGGTTCCTCGTGAACGAAGAGCACCGTCGTCAACGTCGTGAGCACAAATCCTGCGCAGATGATGCCAACGACCAACCCGACCTTCCCCGCGTCCACCAGTGGACCGATGAAGAGCACGAGGAAGACAGGGATCAGTTCGAAAACAGCCTTGACACCCGACGCGCGTCCGCGTTGGTGCTCCGGCACGATGTCGGGGATCAGCCCTTGCAGCGCGCCGTGCGCGACGTTTGATGAAACCTGCAACACCACGATGCCGACCAGCAAAACGACGTAAGGCGTCGTCACGCCGAACGCCTGTCTGAAGAAGCCGTCCGACGCCGCACCGATAAACGACGGCGACATCCCGACAATGATCAAAATGAGCACGTTAAAGAACGCGCCCACCACGATGTAGGGCCGCCGTCGCCCAAAACGCGAGGTGCTGCGGTCGCTCAACATCCCCGCGAGCGGCTGCACCAGCATCGCCACCGCCAGGCTAACGACGCGGATCGTCGCAAAGTACGTGTTCTTCTGCTCCGGCGGCATAAAGAGCAGCACGAGATAGGGCAACAGAATCGGCGTGATGATGCCGGAAGCCATGTTCAGCCCGAGCCAATATGAGTTGATGGTCAGATAATCATACCAGTGCATGTCTTTTTTCATAAGATAAGACCCCCCATCAGATACATCGGAGAATAATGTAGTGACACCTCTATTTTACACAGTTCCACAATCCTGGGAAATCTGCAAATGCGGCCTAAAGGCCGGA
>JBJYXQ010000497.1:0-2245 GCA_046260035.1 Anaerolineae bacterium | reverse complement strand
GACCAAAGGACTCGCGGACGGTATTGGATGACCGGCCTGGTGGCATCGGGCTTGGTGACGGTGCTTTACACAGGCTTCACCTGGTGTGCGGAGCGCATTGCAGCCCGGCGACAGCTCGCGTACACACCACCAGCCTGGTGGCGCATCTGGGCGCTGTGTGCCGTTCCATTGCTCGCCGGCATACCGGCAATCACAATGACCGTCAACTGGCCCACGCTCCCGCTGCCAACCGCCCTCGGGTGCGCGATGGCAACGTTGCTCGCACTGGCGCTGGCCCTACAACCGGGAGAATGGGCAGCATGCAAACCGGATGCTTTAGCCTGGCTCGCTGCAGATGGGCTGGCACTGATGCCGGTCCTGACCACGTTGCGCGTCCTGGAATTGCCAGAATATGGGATTGGAGGATTCACACCGCTCACAGCCTGGCTCTTTGCGGCAGTCCTCATCTTCGGAGGTATTGCCTGGCTCGGTATGATGACCGCTTTACGCGCGTGGCGGCGAAAATCCGTACCGAGTACCGGGGAGCTTTTTCTCGCAGGAGTGGGCTGGGGATATCTAGTCGGGCCATTGACGCATTATGGGTTCAGGGGCTATATCACCGCAGCGGACAACTTCCTCGCCAACCATGCGGGCCTGCAACTGGCGGCCTTTGGGGTGGCGCTGTTGATAGCAACGATGGTCACGGCAATTCGGCAAAAGATACTCCACATTCAGGGACAAGAGGGAGGATGAACCCATGAAAGAAAGGAAAGGGCTAATCACCGCACTTCGCTGGGCAGGACGGATAGTGCTGATCGGACTATGTCTCTTTTTGGGCCTCGTTGCCTATTTGCTGGCTCGAGAGTCTATCACACGAAGCAAATACCGGACTGAGTACCCTCCTCCAGGCCAGATGGTCAGCCTCGAAACCCACGATATCCATTTGCACTGTGTGGGAACCGGGACACCGACGGTCGTTTTTGAGGCCGACCTCGATCAGTATGGGTCATTAACCTGGGATTCTGTACAGAACGAGATTGGGAACTTCACGCGTGCCTGCAGCTATGACAGAGCCGGGATTATGTGGAGTGAGCCGGGACCGCGCCCGAGAGATGGCGAAACGATTGCCGGCGAACTCGCTGCCGTCCTGGAGACGGCGGGAGAAGATGGTCCCTTTGTACTGGTAGGACACGCGTTTGGCGGCGCTTACGTACGGATATTTGCGGGACAAAATCCCGACGCCGTCTGCGGCATGGTGCTGGTCGATTCAAGTCACCCTGAGATGTTCACACGATTCGCCGAATTTGGCATTGAGCAAGAAATTCCAGACAAACAAATCAGGCCATTGATCCTGCTTCTGTCTCATCTGGGCATGCCCGGCCGCTTCAAAGGGAATCTATATCACCTGTCACCCGATGTTTACGATCCGACACAGGCATTCTTGCCCCAATCCAGTATGGCGTGGTTCGACGAAAACGTCGAGGCGCCGGACACGCTGGCCCAGGCAGGACAGGTTGAATCCCTGGGCAATATCCCTTTGATTGTACTTGCAGCAGCGCGATCCTCTCAGAACCTACAATATCAGGATCTACAAGAAGAGTGGCTCGAATTGCAGCAAGAGCTGACACTGCTTAGCGAGAACAGCGAGTTTAGAGCGCTTCAGGAAGCAGGGCATTACATCCAATTCGACCAGCCCGAGGAAGTTATCGAAGCCGTACGCGATGTGGTTCAGCAGTGTACGGAAGCCACGCCATAATCTCGAATCGTTCTATAGAACATCCGGGCGGACTGCGCGGATGACGTCCAAAGATTCGAGCGCTTCTTGGATTTCCAACTCGAAGATGATCGGGCCATCGAACTGTGCTTCTGTCAACCGGTCGAGGAAGCGCGGAATATCCAGGTCGCCGGTGCCCAAAACACTGTGATCCTTGCCGTAGACGATCTCCTGTTGCGATGCCGGAACGGGTGAATCGTGCAGGTGGATTTCGGCCATGCGCGGCAGGATCAGTTCCAGCGCGTCGAAGAACTCCACATCGCCGGAGAACCCCGAGAGCACGTGTCCCACATCCAGGCAGATCGACAGGTCGAATTTCTCCGCCATCTCCAGCGTGAGATCGAGTGGGAACTCGATGGTCTCAATCGCCAACTGGCGGCTGGGGATGCCGGTCTCGCCCAGGATGGTTTGAATGCTTTCCATCGCTCCGGCCTGGAACTGCCGCATCAGCATCGCCCTGCCCAATTCCGGCAACTTCATCCGGTAGAACTC
>JBJYXQ010000496.1:0-12778 GCA_046260035.1 Anaerolineae bacterium | reverse complement strand
TAAAGTGCCGTTGCGTGGTAAATGGTCGTCAGCACGCCGATGACCGTCGTTTGATCTTCAGCATAGATGGGAACGGCGATGCGCAGGCCTAGTACATCGGCGCTGTCGTCGAACTCGGGTTCGGCGAGGTGGATTGCCCCTTGTCCTTGCTGGTAGGTGGCCTGCCACCAGGCTTCATCGGCCTGGTAATAATCCGTTGTTCTGTTGGTCGCGGCCAGCAGCGCGCCATAGCGATCGGTGACGAAGATTTCGACGTGATCGGGAAAGCGCGCCTGGAAAAGTCGAAATTCGGTCGCGAGGGGGTTGTTGAGCGTTTCTTGGATAAGCGGATCATCACTGGGCGCTGCAAGCCATTGGTCGTCCAGACGTTCTAGTTCCGCTTGGATTTCTGCGGCATTACCGGTGTAACTCGCGTTGCCGGAGATGATTGCGGAGCGTAGACCTGTATCAAGGCTCAGTGCCTCGACAACATTGACTTGCTGGTTCAACAAATCGCCGACTGCGTACGCTCTGGAGGTTGCCAGATTATGCAGTTGCTCCCCAATACTCTCATCGAGCGTCTGCGTTGTGATTTGACTACTGATAAAAGCCACAACGGCGATGGTCAAAGTGCTGAAGATGAGGAATACGCCAATCAGTTTGACACGCAACGAAATTCCATTCAGCCAGGCTTTCCATGTGGCTGCTGAAGAAGATGTATATGTGAGGTCAGGTCGGCCCATATCCGTTCTCCACACACGCCTCACACGTAATCCCGAGTTTTCGCAACAATATGAACAGCTCGAATGTTGTCGGCGATTGGACTACCGTGTATTATACAGGATATAATGAAAGCCTGGTTTTGCAACCCCTCACTTTTTTATTCTCAGCAGGCGGACAATACATCGCGGAGCGTAGCCTCTTCGAGGATGTACGGTTGGGGTCTCCGTGCTTTGTCCGGCCAGCGAACGAGGCGAATTTTTCCGTCGGCGATCTCAATCCCGGTGATATCGCCATCGCTGTAACAGCAACAGCCGGTGTTGAAGTAGCACGGCTTCTCCATAGGGAGCTGGGCTTCCTGTGGGGGCATCGATGGATCTTGTGCGCGCACCCATTCGCGCTGGGCCTGCAGCCGGCTCAGCTCTTCTTGAAAGGCATCATTCTCGGAGGTGCGTTCCAGTTCCTCGATGGCTTCAGTAATTTGTGCCTCGTGGGATTGTGATTTGAAAACAGGGGTATGAGTGTGTCCAGCGATCAAGATGAGTTTTTGCTGCTGGGCACTCCAGGCGTACATCGCCTGGTTGATCTTTTTGCGCAGGTCCCAACTCGTTGCCGGGGTGTTCAGCGAGATGCGCGTGAGACGTTGGAAAGTCCGCCAGATGTAGCGGACGAGGATGCGCGTTATCCAGGCCCATCTCTCATTGATGGAGTCCCCTTGATGGCCGTGGAGCATAAACAGCGCGCCTAGTTCTTCCGTCCCCTCTCTCACGGTGAAATATAGGCTTTCGTGGACGTGCAAGGGGAAGATGCCGTAGATGCCGTCCAGGTAACGACGCACGCTGTCTGCGTATTGCCATTCGTCGTCGTGATTGCCCCAGATGCGCACGTAGCGTCCACGCTGGTGGAACCGGGCTTCTAGTTCGAGGCTGTGCCGGTAAGCGCTGACCACGGCGGCGGGCGTTTCTTCCCACAATTCCTCTACGTCACCGAGGACGACAAGCGTATATCCCATGTGCAGATAGTAAGCCAGGGCAGCATTGTAAGCACGCTCAGCGCGTTGAAAATCGTCCGCACCGTTGCGCGCGCCGCGATGTTGATCTGAAAAGATGATGTAGCGGTCGGTGGCGAGATCCAGCACGCGCGCTTCTCCGGCAGCCAGGTTGCGTGCCAGGGCCGCATCTAGCGCCTTGTGAAACCGTGCGAGGTAGGCTTGCCCCTCTGCTTTATAGCCTGCTTGTGTCATGCTGCTCCATTCTGGTGTTGTGCAGCGGTGGACTTATCCCCCACTTTTATCTACCAACACCACACTCAGTTCATCGCGTCCCGGCTCACCCGGAACGAATTCATTGCTGAGAAAAATGGCGCCGAAGTTGCAGCTCAATTCGCATTGCCCACAATAGGCGCAGCGCTCGGGGTGGTAGATCAGGCGATAGGCATTGCGCCCTTCGCGTTCGAGTTCCAGTGCGAAAGCCGGACAATCGCGTACGCACAATCCACACCCACGACAGTTTTCCGCACGGATAACGACCCGTCCGCGGAAGCCCTCCGGAAGTTCGGCGGGACCAAAAGGATATTTCACCGTGCGTGGTCCTTGCTTGAGGACGCGCCAGAGTTGCGGCAGTAAATAGGCAAGGGAGCGCAAAGGTGAAGCCATTCTATCCTCCAATCCACGTGGCAACCAGAATCTGCACTAACGCCAGGGGAGCTAACACGCGCCACCCCAGTGTCGCCAGTTGGTCGATACGCAGCCGGGCATACAGTGCGCTTGCCGTGGAGAGCAGTAGCAGGATTCCCAGTGCTTTAACGCTAAAGCTTAGGAAGGCGGGTATGGTCCCAATCAGGCTGCTCTGTCCCAGGAAAAGATTGACTAACAGAAAGATCCCCACGACGGTTTGCATATCCATGGTGAGATGCCATAGCGCCAGTTTACGCCCGCTGAACTCGGTGAGTGACCCGGCGACAATCTCGGACTTGGCCTTCGGGATGTCCAGCGGATCACGCTTGAGCTTGCCGATCAGGCCGACGATTGCCAGTGCAAATCCGAGCGGCTGCATCAATGCGGTCCAGATGGTCTGGCCTTGATAGTCTACGATGTGGGCAATCGACCACGAGCCGCTAAGGATGGCCGGCCCGGACAGCGCCATCAAGAACGGGACTTCGTAGGAGAAATACTGCAACAGCGCGCGGCTGCCGCCAAGCACGCTGTACACCCCTATCGAAATCCACCCGGCAAGGAAATAGGCCAACGCCGGGAGGCTGAGCAGGAACATGACCACGATCAGATCACCTTCAAACGAGGCAGCAGAAATATTGGCGACAGGGACGTATACTCCCGCTGTCAATATTGCCGCCAGCGAGAACATTGGCAGTGCGGCAGCCGTAAGATGGCTTACACCGGTTGGTAAAATGTCCTCTTTGCCGAGCAGCTTGACCAGATCAGCCACTGGCTGGTACCAGGGTGGGCCAACGCGTCCCTGGAATCGCGCGATCATGCGCCGGTCAACCCAGTCGAAGAACAGGGCACATACCAACAAAAACAAGAATCCGGGAAAGACCAATAGTTTAAATAGCATTTTGGATTTCCGATCGGTAGGACACTCTAATTTCTCATTTCTACTTTCTAATTTTTACCTGTCTGCGCACGCGATGCATAAATCCACCCCGGAGAGTACGACCGAAACATCGGCCATCGAGATATTCTGGAGTTGGTCGGGCAGTGTGATAAGGTTGGTGAGGGTGGGGGTGCGAACTTTGACCCGTGCAGGCTTATCGCTGCCGTCGCTACGAATGTAGTAAATGACTTCGCCACGTGGCGCTTCAGCACGGCTGACCACTTCGCCGGGCGGAACGCGGCGTTTGGCACGGACCGACGTCGGCCCGTCGGGTAGGTCGGTGAGGAGTTGCCGGCAGAGATGGACGCTCTCCACCGTCTCCAATATCCGCACCATTGTGCGCGCCCATGCATCGCCCTCATAGCGCACAGGGACCCTAAACCTGAGTTGATCGTAAGGGGGATAAGGGGCATCGCGTCGTATGTCCATATCCAAGCCTGATGCCCGCGCTACTGGACCGACCACGCAGTAGCGCCGGATCTGTTCGAGAGAGAGAACGCCGATGTTGCGTGTGCGCGCTTGAAAACTGCGCTCGTTTTCGACCACACCGAGTAAAGCCTCGATTTGTGGTTCCAGGATGTCGAGTTGCTTGAGGATCATGTCGTGGTGCTCCGGCGTCAAATCGATGCGCACCCCACCGATGATGTTTACCGCGTGAGAGACGCGCCCGCCAGAGAGGTTTTCCATAATGTCCAGGACGATCTCACGGTCACGCCAGGCGTACATAAAGATCGTGTCGAAGCCGATGTTACGTGCTTGCACACCGAGCCATAACATGTGACTGTGAATCCGTTCCAACTCGCACAGCAGCGCGCGCAAATACAACCCACGCGGGGGGACTTCCAATTCCAGCAGCGCCTCAACGCCCTGGCAGAATGTGGTGGTGTGGACGTGCGAACAGATACCACAGACGCGCTCAAAGAGGTGGACATTCTGCACGTAGGTGCGCTCCTGGCTCAGCCGTTCGATGCCGCGGTGTACGTACCCGATGCGCATGCTGCTCTCGATCACGTGCTCACCTTCCATCGTTAGCGAGAATGCCAATGGCTCTTTCAACAGCGGGTGTTGCGGTCCAATGGGGACGGTGATTTTCGACATCGTTTTACCTCAACTTTTCTCGTTTGCGTTCTGGCGCAGTGGATAACGAACGGGTCCAGCGCCGTCTTCCCAGTCATCTGGCAAGAACATTGGCCCTGGAGTATCTAGACCTTCAAACGTGACGCCAAGCATCTCGTGAACCTCCCGCTCGTAGAATGCTGCACCGGGAATCAGACCGGTCAGTGTGGGGACGGACAGGTTGTCATAGGGCAGCAGCGTGCTCAAGGTGATACCGTAACCGCTCCAGAAATGGTAGAGCAGACGCACGCCATTTCCCGTGTCGTCACCCGTTATTGTGGACAGGTGATAGACGTCGAACTTCTCCATCAGCAATTCAACGACCGGGCGAACCATTTCTGGCGCAAGGATGAGGAAGGTGTCATCGATTGGTTTCCCTTGTACTGAGAACTCCTCGTTAGGAAAGGCGAGTTGCAGCGTGGCAAAGATTTCTTCGAATAGGTAGATTTGGGTCAGTAACCGGCTCATTTGATTTTCTCCAACAAGCGTATAAGGCCATCAATGATGGCTTCCGGGCGGCAGGGGCAACCGAAGATGTACATATCCACGGGTAAAACCTGATCGACGCCTCCCAGGATGTTGTACCCGCCCTGGAAGACACCGCCCGAACAACTGCAACTGCCCATCGCGACGACCCACTTGGGCGCGGGCATCTGCTCGTAGATGCGCAGCAGGCGATCGCGGGATTGACGCGTCACCGGGCCGGAGCAGAGCAGGATATCGGCATGACGTGGCGATGCTTCCTTCAGAATGCCGAGTCGTTCCACGTCGTAGCGGGGCGTCAACAGATCCAACAGCTCGATGTCGCAACCGTTGCACCCACCGCTGTTGTAATGCAGGATCCAGGGGGATTTGCGGCGCGCCCATTGCACAATCCGGTGGGTGAGTGATGCCAGAAGCGGCGATGAGGAGGTTTGTGGATTCATTCTTCCTCCTCTCCTGTCAACACCAAAACGCTGATGCCTACACCAGCCAGGTAAATCAATGCCAAACGGTGCGAAGGGACGTAGCGCGGCAGCGTCGAAAGGACCAGCGTGGCGACGTGCAGGATGCCAAAAAGCAGCGCCAGCCGGAAAAAGGCATGATAGGTCAGAACGCTCGGCACCGGCAGCGGATCCTCTCCACCGGTATACGGCAAGTGTTTGTTAACCGAGTGTTCTCCCTTCGCTGCCAGCGCGCCGCCAATGCGATAAAGGCCGTAGGCCAACGCCATAAAGATAAGCAGCGCCATGGGAGGGCTTGACCAGAAATCATTCATACATCTTTACCTCAAAACGTCAAACATCAGGACATTCCCCGCCCACTGCCACCATGGTTCGGGATGGAGGCCAATCACGACCACCAGGACGGCGAGAACCACCAGCGGGGCGATCATCCAGCCGGAGATCCGCACGGACGGTGGGGTATCCTGGCTTGGTAAGGGTGAGAAAAGCATCGCCAGGATCGGCAGGTAATAACCGAGTGAAAGCAGCGTGTTCAACAAGAAAACGACGATGCCGGCGTACACCCACACATCGCTCGCGTGCCACGCGTGTGTTAAGATGAACCATTTGCCTGTAAAGCCCGCCAACGGTGGAATCCCGATCAACCCCATAATGGCGATGCTGAAAGTAATGGCGACCAGTGGCAGGCGGCGGAACGTGCCGCGCAATTGCTCGATCAGGGTGGTGTGATCGTAGAAATGACAGACGCCCTTGCTGAGAAAGGCCAATCCTTTCATCACGGCATGGGCCAATAATAGGAAAAAGCCGGCTTGTATCGCTTCGGGTAACGCATACCGTAGTCCCACGCCAATGCTGAACATCGCGTAGCCCATCTGCGCGATGGTGGAGTAGGCGAGTAGGCGTTTGGTGTGCACCTGCACCAGCGCCATCCCATTGCCCAGAATCATGTTCGCGACAGCACACACCATCAGCCCCAACCCCAAACCCTGCGGCGGAAATCCCAATCCCAGACTCACCTTGAGCAGCACATAGAAAGCGCTCTGGATAACGATCCCGGAGAGCAGTGCGCTGATGCTGCTCGGCGCGCGCCCATGCGCGTCGGGCAGCCAGGTGTGCGCAGGTACGATCGCGCTCTTGATGCCCAGACCAACCCAGATGCATGCCAGGCCTGCGCGCGCCCATACGCCGGGCGTGGTAATCGGCTGGGGTAGCGTCAATGCCCCAGTTTCGCGGTAGATCAAAGTCGTGCCCATCAACAAGGTGATGGTGCCGACGCTGCCCATAATCAGATACTTGAATCCGGCTTCGATGGCGGTGTCGGTCTGCCGCCTGAAAGCGACCAGGACGTAAGCAGCCACGCTCATCAGCTCGCAGAACAGGTACAGGTTGAACAGATCAGTCGTCATCACCATCCCCAGAAGCCCGGTGGTCATCATCAGCAGCAGGGGATAGTACGTTTTGTAACGCCGGTCCAGCGACAGATACCGCCCGGAATACACGGCCACACACAGCCCCAGGCCCAGGGCGATGCTCCCGACGAACACCGCGCCTGTGTCGGCCTGCACTACCACGCCTCCCAGCGTTGCGTCGCCCCACGCCGAGATGGCGTCGCCGGGCGCGGGCCGGAGTGTGAGCAGCGCGCCAAGCGCCAGCGCAAAGACCGCCGCGGTCAACGCCGCCAACCATTGATTGCGCGTATCCGACCGTACTCGTGATGGGATCAGGCGCGCGATCACGTAAAGGGCAAACGCCCCGCCGGCCAGGATGGCGAGGGGGAGGACGACGTTTATCGCGTCAGAAATCACCAGTGACCTCCGAGCAGTAGCGGGAGCTCATGCGCCACCCAGTTGAAGAGCGGGGCGGGAAATACACCCTCGATCACGGCAAGTGCCGATAAAAGCACTGCCGGCGCGATCATGGCCAGCGGCAGTTTGGCAGCAGGGTGATCAGAGACTGGCGCCTGTGAGGAAGGTGTGGTCTTGGCTGAGTCGCTTCCCAGGAAAACGCGGCTACCGAACCACAGCGCGTAGGCCACCGTGAGCAGCGAACCAAACAGCGTCACCACCGACAGCGTGGTATAAGGTGTTTGAAATCCGCCGGAAAAGATCATCCACTCGCTGTCGAAGATGCCCAACGGTGGCACGCCGATGATCGACATCACACCAACTGCGCCACAGGCCGTGACGAGCGGCATCCGGCGCGCCAGTCCGCCCAATTCGTCGACGCGGCGCTTGCCCGTCACGTGGATGACAAGCCCCACCACCATAAAGAGTAGCGCCTTGACGATGGCGTGGTAGATGACGTGCAGTGTGGCCCCAGCCAGCCCGTTGTAGGTCAGGGTTCCCATCCCGTAGAGGATGTAACCCATCTGGCTGACACTGGAATACGCGATGATGCGTTTGATGTCGCGTTCGGCCAGGGCCATCAGCGCGCCGTATATTTCGGAGAGGATGCCCATCATCATCATCGGGACAGCAAAGGGCTGCACTTGCGCCATGCTGAAAATACTCATTGGGAAGCGCAGGATGCCGTACGTGCCCATGCTCAACATCGCCGCTGCCAGCATAATCGTCACCGGCATCGGCGCGACGGTGTGCGCGTCGGGTAGCCAGATGTGCAGCGGGAAGATCGCCATTTTGACGCAGAAGCCGACGATGAAGAGCGCAATGACCGTCGTCGCGGTATTTGGCGCGAGGGCTACGCCGTTCCGCAACGCGGAGAAACGGTCGGTGCCCGTAGCGTCGTAGAGGATGACCAACGCTACCAGCACCAACAGCGATCCCAGGTGGGTGAAGATAAAGTATTTGAGCGCTACGTTCCGCAGGGGGGTGCCGCCGGAGATACTGTGTCCCCACACGAGGATCAACGCGCACGAGGCGAGCAGCATCAATTCCCAGAAGGTGTAGAAGAGGACCATATCGTCAGCCAGCGTTGTCCCTGCCATGCCTACTGCGAATAGCAGCAATAGTGCGTAGAAGTAAGAGGCATGCGCAGCATGCCCGCGAGCGTCGTCGGCTTCGCTGCCCCAGGCGTAGATGATCGCCAGCAGTGTGACCACGCCCTCGGTGATGGCGAAAGGCAGCGTCAGCCAGTCGATGTGCAGGTCAAACTCGATCCCTGCCGCCGGGATCCACGTCAGTGCGATAGCAGGGACCTCTCCGCGCTGGAGCGCTGGAATCAGCGAGAACATCGTCGCCAGCGAGAGTGCCGCCGCGCCACCTGCCAACCAGCGGGCTACGGGTCGCAAGCGCCGCGGGAAGATGAAGAGTGCTAACGCCGTCAGCATCGGAGCCACGATGATGAGGAGCAATTCGACGGTTCTGAGGGTCATAGTTTCACCATCCTTGCCATACCAGTATGGCCGTGATCACCAGCAGCGCGACGAAGACCCATTGCAAGTTGGCACGTAGCCGGCCCGTGTGCCGGTCCTGCATCCACCGGCTGAACATGAACGCGCCTTTGGCTGTGCTACGCAAGATGCCTTCCAGCCCTTGTTGTTCAATTGTTTGGTGCAGAAACTCCGCCGTACCGACGAATACGCGCGGTGTCCACGTCACTGCCCGTTCCAGGAGGCCTATCTCGAACCACGCGCGCAGTGCTTCTGCCAGCTTGAGCAGTCCGCGATCCAGAGTTGCTACCTGGGATGGAATTTCCGGCTCCCGAACCTGACAGGTTTTCTGAAACCTGTCAGGTTTGGAGAACATCGCCGCAGCTAGATAGCGTCCGCTCATCAGTATGACGATAAAAGCAAGCAGTATCAGCGCCGTCCAGGATACAGCCATTGACTGCGCGAGCTGCCACACGAGATAGCCGTTGAATCCCGTCAGCAGCGAACTGCCCACGCCGATAACGACCCCGCCTATGCGGTGAACCCGAGGTGATTTATCTTGTAGGGCATCACTGCCCCACAGAAACAGCAGGCGCAACGGCGTCGCGACCAACATAAACGTCACGATAAGCTTCTGTAGCCCCCCGGCGGCGAGACACAGCGCCAGTCCGCCTTGTGCCGCGTTGAGATAGACCACTGCTGGGAGTAGGTCACGCTTCAACAGCGCGATCACTGTGACCAACACCATCCCGCCTAGACTGAGCCACAATACCCACGTTTGTAGCGCCGGTTGCAGCGCCAACAGCGGTGTGATGCGGTAGAGCAGGTAAAATCCTAGATTTGGCATCACCGTCGCGTAGGTCCAGCCGTGCGAGGTGGCGTCGAATTGCTCTCCGATCTGCTGCCAGCCTTCGAAAGGCCACGCTCCGATTTTCACCCACACGGCTAAGACAAACCCGATGATGACCCAGGTAAGGTGCGGCGCGTCCAGGGATGCGCCGAATTCCAGGGCTGGGCCAATGTTGAGTGTCCCGGCGGTGTTCATCAAGATGAGCATACCGATCAGAAACCCGGTATCCCCCACGCGAAGTACCAGGTAGACGAACTTGGCTAGGCGTGGGCCAGTGTCTCTGGCGAGCGTGAGTAGGGGCACCAGAGCGATGCACACGCCCGCGATTTCGAGCGCCACGTAGCGTCCCAGGAAGTGCCCGGAGAGGAAGGCTGTGTTCGCCGCTGCTAGCGTCAGCAGTAGAAGGCTAGATGGGTAGACGGTAGACGGTGCGCGAAGTTTCGCCCGACGGTAGACAGGGCGCGAAGACTCGCGTGACGGGAGATAGGGGGGAAGGTAGCACATAAGGAGAGCCAGGAATGCCGTACTGGTTGTTGCTAGAGCCGCGTACAGCCCGGTGGTGCCGAGGGAGAATGTCATCGCACCGGCGCCGGGCAGCCAGTTAAGCTGGAAGGGTACTTCTTGGTCGCCGATGAGGGCCAGCGCCGCCGCGCATACTGTCGCCAGGCCGGTCACAGTCAAGGCGATATATCGCTCGATGATGGAGGGCTCGTCGACACTTTGTCCTGGCGTGAACAGGAGCGTGCCAAGGAGCGTGCTGCCGCTCAGTAGCGGAAGGAGGATTAGCCCGGCAAGCCATAGACCTGACATGTGCTTAACCTCGCAACCGGTTGAGATCGTCGATGTCGCCAGAGGGATAGTGCCGGAAAACATTCACGATCAATGCCAGTGCAACCGCAATCACGACAGCTTCAACAATCAAGGCCGAAATCACCATCGACTGTGCGAAGTGTAGATCCTGATGCATCCGTCCAGCCTGGATCAGTCCGAGTGCTACACCCTGCAGCATGATTTTGAGCCCTATCACTTGCTTGATGGTGCTGCGTTGCAACAACAGCCCACCCAATCCAATGAAGAAGAGCAGCACGCTCGCTGCCGTGTTGATGGTGTCAATCCAGGGCGAGGTCATCATCTTTCGAGTTCCTCTTTAAACCTTTGAAAGGTTCTACCGTTGAATGTGTTTCATCATGCTTTGGCAGCACCGCGGCGACGCCTAAAGCGCCGACAAAAATTAGCATCACTTGCACCAGCAAGTCGAGGTTGCGATGTTCCCAGAACCATGCGCGGAAGATGTTGCCGTCGGTTGCGCTGGCTGGGCTTTCGGGCTGTGCGCCAGTGGAAGCGTTGAAGTACCAGCCAATCAGCAGGCCAGCGAGCAGCAAGACGGCGATGCCGCCGATTTGCAGAATCCGTTCACGGCTCATCGGTTTGTTCCCCCATTGAGGCGGTGAGGCTGATGGCAACGATGAATAAAACACTGATCAGGCCCGCCCCCACACTTAGCTCGAAGCCGCCCGCGTAGGGGGCGTCGAGCATAAAGTACAACATCGCCAGGGTCGCACTGCCCACGCCGAGAGCCACGGCTGCGCGGACCAGATTCTTCGCCGCCAGGGCGACGAGGACGCTGGCAATGAGGATGAGAACCAATAGGGTGTAACCAATTATGGCCATTGACACATTCGTAGATGCTATGATGACAGAGGGTCATCGAGGAGACAAACATAGTTCCGGGCCAGGCCGGTGAGGGAGAGCTTAACTGGGTTAAGCTCAAGAGGTTGGCGGCCGTTGGCCCACCTCGAGCGCCTCTGAAATAAGGTCTGACCGGTTAAGCTCCTGCAAATGCACAAGAGAGGGTGGTCAGAAGCCTGCTTAGTTCCAGTTTAGCCGGGTTGGGTAGCGGTCGTCGAATTTGTTTCTTGAGAGTATTATCAAGCGAGATGATGTATCTTTTGCACCTCCGCGACGGTGGATTCGACCTTGCTGCGCACGCGTATGCGCGTATGAGCATCGACGCCTGGGTCTGCGTGATCCCGCAACTTTAGACCTCCGTAGTGGGCGCGATAGCCCGGAGGCAATTCATCGGGGAAAGTCTGCCCAGACATAACGCCGAACGCCAGTGTCCACGAACGTGGCACGACGTCGATATTGTAGCCCCCGCCACCAAGCGCCAGCCAGCGCGGGGATAGCGCATCAAATGCTTCGTAGAGCGCCGTCTGCCCGGCAGTGGTCAGCGCCAGGTGCGCCAGGGGGTCCTGGAAATGGGTGTCCACGCCCAATTGTGATACCACCACGTCGGCTGCAAAACGCTCCAACAGCGACGGCACAACTTGGTTGAACGCCCACAAGTATGTCTCATCGTCGGTGAAGGGGGGCAGCGGGACGTTGACGGCATAGCCTTCGCCATCAGCAAAGCCGGTGTCGGTCACGGAGCCGGTGCCGGGGAACAGTGTGTGGCCATCCTGGTGTAGTGAAATCGTCAACACCTGGTCGGTCTCGTAGAACAAAGTCTCCACGCCATCCCCGTGATGCACGTCCACATCGACGTAGGCAACGCGCAATCCTTGATTTACCATCCACTGGATGGCGATTGCGGGGTCGTTAAACACGCAAAAACCGGAGGCATAGCCCGCCATCGCATGGTGCATCCCGCCACTATAGCTGAAAGCGACGTCACACTCGTCGTTGACTAGCATCCGCGCGCCGGTGAGCGAACTGCCGGCCTTCAAGCTCTCTGTATCATACATCTCCGGGAAGATAGGATTGTCGCCGGAACCGAAGCCATAGCGCATCGGTTGGATATACTCGCGGGTTTCCGTCCACGTACCGCCCAGGCTCAAGATGCGCACCACTTCGACGTAGTGTCGCGAGTGGACAAGGGTCAGTTCATCCTCGGTCGCGGGCTCTGGCGCGATCACCTGCACGTTGGGTGCGGCGAATGCCTGGTATTCTTCCAATAACTCGAACGTACGCCGTAATCGCTCTGGTTTGAGGGGGTGATTTTTCCCGTGTCCGTGTTCCCAGAGGGCGGGTGTCGAGAGAAAAACGGCGCGTCTCGCGCTAGGTTTGGCACTAGAATTCAAAGCATTCTCCTTAATCTAATGGCGATCGTATAAGGGAGTATAGACTGAGGTGCGATGAATGTCAACATGACTTTTAGCCTTTTATGGACTCGCGAGTACACCTTTTTGAGAATGACAGAGGCCTGAGTTTACGCTTGCGATCTACCGTG
>JBJYXQ010000495.1:0-2076 GCA_046260035.1 Anaerolineae bacterium | reverse complement strand
GAGCTTTGCCGCCAGTTGCGCCAGCATCGCAGGTTGGATATCCAGCGCGGCGACCTCACCCCCAGAGGCGACGGCGCGCGCGAAGAACGTCGTATACGCCCCGCTGCCACAGCCGATTTCGAGCACCTTCATCCCCGGTTGCGCGCCGCTGCGCGCCACGATTGGCCCCGGCGGCTGCAACGTCCGGCGGTAGTCGCTATCGAGAAAGCGTCCGATGAACGCCGGAGCGGGGAAACGCCACACTTTGCGGATCAGACGCAAGACAATCTGATAGAGGACGAAAACGCCCAGGACTTTCAAGAAAATACGTAAGCAAGACTTAGATTTGTTCATGAATTCACCCCGAAATGCCATCAAAACACAATTTGCTCAGGACGTAATACCTTTGGTAACAATGCATCACAATAAGGAACAGGAATATCGTGTTGCATCGTCTCCAAACGTGTCCGGAGGATCTCTTCCTGCACAGTCCAGTTATTGATCAACGGTTGATCGTATGTTGCCACAAAATGCATCCCCAGAATTGTCGCCTCTTCATCGGTGCCAAACGTAGCTAAAGCTAAAACAGCGGCATCTTCTCGCGCAAAACCACAGCTACGTAAACGCCGCGTCCAACGTTTGTAATACTGAGTTGGAAAAGCTACATCAACGCCTTCGCGAAAGCGACGCACAATCACCGCATATCGTGATAACCCCGCCAAACGCTGCAAAACACGCATCGACGCTGGGGTAACAAACAACCGCAAAGTGGATGAAGCGGCACGCGCGAACAGTTCGAGCGAAAACAATTCCTCTCTGGTGATCCCGGCGTTGTCTTCAGCAAGTTTCAGCAATCCCGTCAGCGTATAACGAGCCACAACTTTATCGAGCAGGCAACGCATCGGAACTAACCTCGCGTTCGTCGAGTTCCATCAGGTCTGTACCCTCCCATGCCTCCCAAAGTGCACGCTTCTCTTCTTCAGGCAACGCCAGGTATTCTCCGAGGGTCATATTTCCCAGAAACGGTTCTTCAGGTGAGAGTAGCTCTCCACCCAAATTTGCACGGAGTTCTTCCTGTAAGCGTGCCATTGCTTCCCGCGCCTGGCTCTCCGTCCGGGTAGGAACCTGTAACGCGGCCTCGCGCAAGTCTGGCGCAAGGTCCAATAAACGGCGTTGTTCCTCACGACTCATCCTTCGAATCGCCAAGCTTATTTGTTCCAGACTCACCGGCAAGGGGAAAATCGTGTCCACTTCCGGCATATGTTCAGGGTAGGTTGCTTTGCGTTCATTTAGGATCGTGCGGACTTCTTCGCGGGAAGCCTTTCCCAAGCGCTGAGGCGATACGGCATACGCAACTTCCTGCTGTCGAGTAGCAGAGGCCGATGCAACATGTCGTGTAAGTGCGTAAACGATAAACTGATTGAGCGACATGCCCTCTTTCTCCGCTAATGACGCCAATTGTTGGTGCAGCGTGTCCGGCAATCGCAGCGTAAATCGTCCCATCATTCCCTCCCTAACAATCGTAGACACCATACGTTTCTGTATATACCGAACAGCATTATAGCACTGCCCGTGGTGTCACACAAGCTCCAACGCCCGCACCGGCAACGTCCCATGTCGCAAGAACCGGATCGCGGCGACGGCAGTGCGCAAGGCGACGAGCGTCGTCACATAGGGAATGTGGTATTGCAGTGCCGCCGCGCGGATGCGATAGCCCGCCGTGCGCGCGCCCTGCCACGGCAGCGGCACGCCGCGCTCCGCTGCGCTTGTCGGCAATGGAGCATCAAGGATGCGTTTCTCACTGCGGGCGGCTGACGGCGTGTTCACCACCAACTGCACCCGCCCCTGGGAAATGACGTCCACGCAGTCGGGACGCCCCTCGCCGACCTTATGAATGATCTCCGCGGGAATCCCCATCGCCCGCAGCGCCTGCACCGTGCCGCGCGTGGCGAGGATGGTGAAGCCCATATCGTGCAATTGCCCGATCAAGGCGATGCCCTCACGCTTGTCGGCGTCGGTGAGGCTTGCCAGCACCGCGCCCGACGTGGGCAGCGGATTGCCCGCCGCAATCTGCGCCTTGGCGAACGCCTCCGGGAA
>JBJYXQ010000494.1:1857-4674 GCA_046260035.1 Anaerolineae bacterium | reverse complement strand
TCGTACTACGGGCGCAACTCCTGGGCGGCGAAGCTTAGAGCGCCCAGCGGCGCGTGGATTCTCGACAGCCCGGCCCACAACGCGACGGCGCATTATCTCCATAACTGTTTCTACGTCCTCGGCGAGACGCGCGAGACGAGCGCGTGGCCCGTGGATGTCCAGGCCGAACTCTACCGGGCCAACCCCATCGAAAACTACGACACCGCCGCCATCCGCAGCCGTACTGCAGACGGCGTTGAAATCCTGTTCTATACCGCGCATCCTGTCCCCAACGTTGTCGGCCCGATTTTTAGCTACGAATTTGAGAACGCGGAGGTCACCTACGAGGCGTACAGTGAATCCATGCTGGCTCATTTCCGCGATGGCAGCGTGAAGGACTACGGCAATCCGTATGAAGGGCAGATCGAGAACAAGTTGTGGCAAGCCGTCGATGCCGTGCGCACTGGTGCGCCCCTGGCGTGCAGCATCGAAGCCGCGATCCCCGAAGTGATGTGCACCAACGGTGCCCAGGAGTCAATGTGGGAGATTGCCGAGTTCCCGAAAGCAATGCGACACGTCCGCCTGGATGTGGAAAGAGACGATCGCCTGACTTGGGTCGAAGGGCTGCAGGAAACGTTCGAAGCATGCTACGATCAAGGGGCACTGCCCTCCGAGCTGGGCACGGTTCCCTGGGCGAAGTCCGGCGACCTGATCGACCTGCGCGACTACCGCGAGTTCCCGGCTTTCCACTGAGGCTGTGCGAATGGAGAGCGAGCGCATGATCGAAGTAATACCTGGCATCGATGACGTGCCGGTAGATGTGTCCGTAGCGCGAAAGTTGCTGGATGAACCGCTGGCGGTGCAGCAGGTGGATTTGCCAGATTTCTTTCCTGTGCTGTCTCCGCAAATCGACCAGGAAGCTCTCGAAGAATGCTATGATTCTTAAAGCCTGTACAATCCCCGCAAAAAACGGCCGCCGCCCCTACGAACTCGGCGGCCGTGAAATTCTCGTTCACCACTTCGTCACGCGCGAAACAACGCCTGAGAACCCCTTTAAACCGCACAAGCACGCTGTCCCCGAACTGTGGTTTATCATCGATGGCGAGGCGCTCGTAACGCTGGACGGCGTTGAGCATGCCGTCGAAGGCGGCGACTTGATCGTCATTGATCCGTGGGTGGAGCATGGCCTGTGCACGGAAACGCGGGCGACGTGGATTTGCCTGGGATGATGCCAGGAGCAGGATGGTAGAACCGCCGGTATCCAGAATCGAGTAACAGAGTCGTGAAGGGGAACGATATGCCGAAGTCTGATGAAAAGTTAAATATCTTGCTCATCATGACCGATCAGCACCGCTACGATACATTGGGCTGTTACGGTGCGCAGATTTGCCAGACGCCGCATCTCGACGCGCTGGCGGCGCGCGGGGTGCGCTTCGACCGGGCGTACACCAATACCTCACCGTGTTCGCCGTCGCGGGCGGCGCTGTTCACAGGATTGTACCCGCACAAGAATCACGTCCGCGTCAACAATCAATTGCTCAACCCTGACGTGCCGAATATGGCCAGCGAGTTGACGCGCGCGGGCTACAATCTGGGCTACGCGGGAAAGTGGCATGTTGACGACCCACCCGTAGCCTCAGACTATGGCTTCGAAGGCAAGGACTTCCCCGGTTACGGATATCCGGTCTACAAGGGCTTGGTAGAGGGGCTGCGCTTTGGCCCGCCGGCGCAAAGTCGCGGCGCAACCACGCATTACGAAGCGTATTTGAAATCGCACGGCTACGACATCCCGAAGGTGTTGGCAGCCCATTACGGCGATAATCCCGGCAAGCAAGGCCAGGAAATGTACGCGCTGCAATCCGGCGATGTGAAGCAGAGTTTTGAGTATATGGTCGCGGAGGATACCGTCAACCTGCTGCGATCGATGAAGCAGCGGCGGGACGCGGAGGCGGCACCGTTTTTCATCTGGACGAACTTTTGGGGACCACACACGCCCTGTTTCATCCCTGAGCCGTACTATTCGATGTACGACCCAGCCTCTATCCCCGAAGAACCGAGTTTCGCCGAGACGTGGGAGCGCAAGCCATTTGTGCAGCAGCTTGTAGAGCGCTATTGGGGACTGTCGGCGGGGGGATGGGAGCGTTGGCGGGAGATTGTCGCGCGCTATTGGGGCTACGTCACAATGCTCGATGATCTGGTCGGGCTGATCCTATCAGAGTTGGAAGCGCTGGGATTGGCGGAAAACACGCTCGTAATCTTCAGCACCGACCACGGCGACAATATGGGCGCGCACCGTCTTATCGAGAAGGGGCCGTTCACACACGAGCAGTGCTACCGGCTGCCCTTTATCGCGGCGTATCCGGGCTGCGAAGCGCCGGGCAGTGTGTGCGATGAGTTCATCTATCTGCAAGACCTTTTCCCGACCTTCCTGGAAATTGCGGGCGGGCAGGTCCCGGATGAACCGGATACACAAAGTATCCTGCCGCAAATCCAGGGGAAGAATGTGCCCACAGGGCGGGATAGCGTTTACGCGCAGTTCTTCGCGCAACTTTTCCGCTTCGAGCAGCGGATGCTCCGCACGCGCACGCACAAGTTCGTCTACAATCATTCTGACATCGGCGAGTTGTACGATATGGTCAACGATCCGTGGGAGATGACCAACCTGATCGACCTGCCAGCAACGAAAGCTATCCAGGCCGAACTTATCGAGCAGATGCGCGTGCATATGGTGCGGCTCAACGATCCAATTCTGCGGGATTTTGATGCGATACGGCACGTTTATTGAGGCAAGAGGCAGGATGCAAGAGGTAGGAGGGAGAAAACGGTGCTTAAGCCAAA
>JBJYXQ010000494.1:0-1757 GCA_046260035.1 Anaerolineae bacterium | reverse complement strand
CGCGTCGATCTGGACGAGATGTATCGTCGTCCCTTCACGCATGGGCGCGAATACTCCGAGGCCGAAATCTGGGATAACTTCGCCTACTTCATGGAGAAGATGATGCCTGTGGCGGAAGAAGCGGGCGTGCGGATGGCGCTCCATCCCAACGATCCGCCCGCAACCGGCAAACTCGGCGGCATCCCTTGCCTGATTCACAGCTTCGAGACGTACAAGCGCGCCTTTGCCGTCGCAGACAGCCCCGCGCTGGGGATGGAGTTCTGCACGGGCTGCTGGCTCGAGGGCGGCCCGGCATTTGGCGATCTGCTGGAGGGCATTCGCACGTTCCACGCGGATGACCGTATCCTCCTCGTCCACTTCCGCAACGTCACCGCGCCGTTACCTTACTTCCTCGAAACCTTCCTGGACAACGGCTATATGGATATGTACCAGATTATGAAGCTCTTCTATGAGATTGGCTACACGAACACCGTGACACTCGATCACACGCCCAGGTTTGCCGGAGAGTATGCGAAAGGCGCTGGCCCCGCCTACGCTATCGGCTATATGCGTGCGCTGATGCAGCGGGCGGAGGCGGAGACAATGAATCACGAATCATGATTCATGATTCGAAAGGAAGGTAACTATGCTTATCACAATCACAACAGACTTTGGCACACGTGACGGCTATGTAGGCACGATGAAGGGCGTGATCGCTGGGATTGCGCCGGATGTTCCCTGCATCGACATCACGCAGGAGATTCCGCCGCAGGATGTGCGCAGTGCGGCCTATGTACTGTGGACGGCGCTGCCGTACTTCCCGCTGGAGAGCGTGCACGTTGTCGTGGTCGATCCCGGCGTAGGGACGGCACGGCGCCCTATCGCGGCGCGGACGCCGTGGGGAATGCTGGTGGGGCCGGATAACGGTGTCTTCTCGTACGTGTGGGAAGCTGCCCCGCCCACAATGATCGTCGAACTGGCGAATCCCGCCTATCGCAACGTGGCGGTCAGCAACACGTTCCACGGGCGCGATATTTTCTCCCCGGCGGGTGCGCATCTCGCACGCGGCGTTCCGTTGGCTGAACTTGGTCCCGAAATAGAGAATCCGGTGCGCCTGCCTACGCCGGTCTTCACCGTGAGCGAGTCCACCATCACCGGCGAGGTGATCTATATCGACCATTTCGGCAACGTCATCACCAGCATTGGGCGCTTGGTGTGGGATGGCGCGCTTTTGTCCCTTGACCCGGTCTTTGGCGATGTACCAGCAGGCATCGTCAATGCGGCGCGCGTGCGCGTCCTCGTCGGTGGACGCGATCTCGGTCCCATCCGCCACACCTACGGCGAAGTGTCACTGGGTGAACCGCTGGCTCTCGTCGGCAGCGAAGGGATGCTCGAACTCGCGATCAACCATGGCCACGGCGCGCAAGCGTTGGATCTCACGATCGGCACACCCGTCGAAATTTCACTGCGTTAGATCAAACCCTAAAGGTTTTCAAAACCTTTAGGGTTTATATTGTAATTGTAAAGGAGCTATCGATGAACGACTGTTTTGTCATTCAAGGTGGTATCCCGCTTCGGGGAGAAATTTACCCGAGTGGCAACAAGAATGCGGCGTTGCCGACGTTGGCAGCGTCTTTGTTGACCGATGAACCGGTCATCCTGCGTAACCTACCGGCGATCCGCGATGTGGAGGTAATGGCGGAACTCTTGCAAATCCTCGGCGTGCATGTCGAGCGGCCGGATGCCAAGACCTGGAAACTGCAAGCGCAGCAGATCTG
>JBJYXQ010000493.1:0-3498 GCA_046260035.1 Anaerolineae bacterium | reverse complement strand
GGGCTGAAGTTCTCGGAGAGCAGGCCGTAGTAGAAACCCGCGTTCCACGTGTCGCCGCCGCCCAGCCGGTCCCACAGGGTAACGGGTTTGACGGCAGGCGAGCGGAAGAAGTTGCCGTCAGCATCGGCGGCTGCCGATTCCCAGCGGTGCTGCTCGAAGCTGTCAGGATAGCGGATGGTGATGGCGACGATTTTGGTGTTGAAGCGCGCGCACACCTCGGCGGCGAAAGCACGGATGTCATTGTCCTCGATGTGGCCGATGTCGCCGTCGTCGATTTGCTTGGCGCTGTATTGCCCGCAGCCCATCCCGTAGAGCTTGGCCATGTCCTCGATGGTCGTCACCAGCACGTCGACGTGGTTTGTGACCAGCAGCGTGAGCCCCGCCTTCGCCTGTTCCGGCGACCAGAGGGTGGCGCGGTAGTTGAAATCCATCCCCACCAGACATCCATCGGGTTTGTGGGTCACTGCTTCCTTGAAGGCTGCCAGCAGGTAGTTGCGCTCGTAGTTACTGTGCGTCGATAACCCGAAGCTGATGCCGGAGGTGTGGAAGAGCCGGCAATCCTTGAGCGCGGCGGCCCAGTTTACCATCCCGGCGTCGAGTTTGGAAGCAGCGGAGTACATCCTTTGGTACGTCCCTGTATTCTTCCGCGGCGTGCGCCCGATCTCGTAGATGAAGCGTCCGATGGGTTCGGTCTTTGGCGCCCAGACAAAGTGATCGGTATTGACGCCGTTTTCGCGGGCGATGTTGCGCATCATCCGGCCGTAGGGATTGTCGGGCACGCGCGTGATGTAGCTGGCAGGGATGCCCAGGCGGGCCAGTCCCATCGCCAGCGTGTACTCGCTGCCCGCCATCGAGAGGTAGACCTGGCGCGTGCGCTCGGGGCGTTCGCCGTCGGCGGGGGTGTCACGCAGCATCGTCTCCCCAAAGGTGACGAAGGCCGGGCTACGTCCGGCAAAGGCGCTGAGATCGTCTTTGGTGATGTCGTACTTAAGTGTGTTCGGCATAGTTCCTCCATAGGGTGACACCGGCTGTGTGTCAATGATTGTGTTTAGAGGAACTTTAGCGCAAAGCCGCGAAGATGCAAGGGGGAAATCACCAAATCGCAAATCAACAAATCTAAAAATCAGAGCAGGGAGAGTTGCTGCGAGGAAGATGACTCTTGTGTGGGAGGGGGATACACGCCGCCAGCAATCTTGTCGGCCCAGCGGGTGGGTTCGGGCAAACGGTAGCCACGCCCACAGACCAGCACGACGTCAATGGCGGCATCCAGGCTGATGCGGTGTCCGGTGGAGACAAAGACGGGCTTGACGCCGGTGCGCGTCCGCACTACAGCGCCGATGGTTTCGTCACCATCGTGCAGATAAGTGAAGTTGCCCCGCTCGCGCTCTGGTTCGTCATAGTGGCCGACCAGCCGTTTTTTCGCGCAGCCGATGGAGGGCAGGTCCACCACCAGCCCAATGTGGCTGGCGATGCCGAGACGGCGTGGGTGGGCGATGCCGTGCCCATCGAAGATCAGCAGATCGGGCGTAAGGGGCAGCTTTTCCAGGGCGTCCAATACGGCGGGCGCTTCGCGGAAGCTGAGCAGGCCGGGGACATACGGATAGCTGACTGGGCGCTCCGCCGTGACGTATTCCAGAATATCCATATCGGGGAAGCTGAACGCCACGATGGCCGAGCGCGCGATGCCGTCGCGATAGCTGGCATCCACGCCCGCAATGGTCATAATCGGCCCGAATGCCGTCTCGCGGATGACCTTGGCAGCCAATTCCCGCTGCAGCGCGATCGCGGCAGTCGGATCGAGATTCCATGGGTGGGTGATTTTTTGGGTTATGCTCATAATGGTTATAAAAAGAGGGCAGCTAACCTGCCCTCTTCGTTGTAGAATTCACTCTCCGCACATACTTGTAGATTGAAGGGTCTTCCATCATTGTACCTAAAATTGCCTAATCGGGAAATCAATATAAGTTGCGAAATTTGATTATTGCGCTTCTGCCAAGGCGCGACGAATCTGATCAAAGTGAATGCCTGTGTGATAGGGCAAACCTTGGGTGAGGATGGTGCCTACTCGCGTGTACGTGCCTTTGTGGGCGACGAAGGCCTCCGGCAGCGTAGCGACGATGTTTAGCGTCTCGGTCTGCGCTTGTTGCAGGGCTTCGAGCAGTGCGGCGGTGGTGGGGTAGCTATCAGCGATGGCACGCACCCACGTCTCGTCGTGGCTGCCCCAGTTGATGGTATCCATGCCGAATTGCAGGCGCGCGAGCCACGCGTGGACGGCGCGTTCAGTGGTGAGTAAGTGGGCAATCACGTGTTTGACGCTCCACTTGATTGCGTCCGGTGTCCACGTCAGCCGGGATTCCGGCACATCGGCCAGAAACTCGGTTAGCGTAGCAGTCTGCTGCGTGTAGATGTCGCACAGCGTATCGACCATCGCTTGCGCCGTCGGTGGAACTTCCGGTAAGGGGCGCGCGGAAAGTTCCAGTGTGGCGGTCTTGCGCTCGCTACCGTGATAGAAGACGATGCCGACTTTGTCGCCAGGCTGGTGTTTGTCCATTACCGGCCCCAATGCTGCCGCCGTAAGGAGCGGCGTGCCGTCGATCTCCACGATAACGTCGTCCTTTTGTAGTCCGGCTGCTGCTGCCCCCATGCCCTCAAGCGGTTCGAAGATTTGGAAGCCCCCTTGTACCGGCACGTCCAGTTCTGCCGCAGCTTCTGGTGTAAGGTCCTGTCCACCCATCACGCCGAGTATTGGACGGCGCTGGAGGCCGGATCCGGTCTCCAGTACGGCTTGCAGGTTTTCGAGCGCGTGCCCCCACGCTTTTTCGAAGACACTCGCCTTCTCGGCCCACGCTTCTGCCGTGCCCTGGTTTGTCACACCGAACGTCATCTGTGTGCCGCTACCTTTGGCCTCAAGCGTTACTTCCACGAGGGTCGGTGGTTCGTCTACACCATGCCAGGTGAAGGCGACGCGACGGTTCTCTTCCAATTCGGTGTAAGTTCCACAGGCGCAGTATCCCTCAGTACAGATAAAGAGATATCCGTCGGGGCGTGGATCAGTCTCGGCCAGATCACAGCACCATTGCTGCCACGCCGCAGCCTGCGTGAATGCATAATAGACCTCTTCTGGGGGAACATGGAATGTCCGCGTAAATTCAAGATCGTGTTTTTCTGCGTTCATTGCTATCTCCTTGGATCAACGGTTGTCGAGTTCTCGAATCTGCTTTAACAAACGTGCCAGGCGTTTCACCCTTTGTAGCTTAGGATAGCCTCGCGTGACCATCGTCGTGTACTGCTTGAACCAGTACTGGAAATCCTCGAACCGGCCGTAGCGTGCCATCGCTCGTTTTTTGTTGAAGTGCCATGGTTTCAGCCCCGCGTAATGCGTGCCAAATAAAACCGCGAGGTTAGGATAGCCGCTAAATCCGCAGAAGCGTATGTCGACGTTGGTCCACGTGCCCGACCAGCGCATGGTGAGGTATTGCATATCGGGCCACTCGAACA
>JBJYXQ010000492.1:0-3583 GCA_046260035.1 Anaerolineae bacterium | reverse complement strand
CCAGTTTCGCGCATACCTCCTTGGCCACCGGAACTTCGTCGCCCGTAGCCTGCGCGACATCCTTGATAGCGTGCAGTAGGTCCACCATCTTCTGCTCAACCTGAGGCAGAACATCATCGTCTAAGGTATCTTCCTCCGGTTTGGTGACGCGGGCCGCGAGCAGCCAACGGAAAGCCGGTGCACTTACCAGCATACGGAACGGCGCGTGAACCGGGGCGAGGAACAGCTCTTTCATCGCCTCGTCGATGCTGGGGACACCGCGCCCGTTGAGATAGGCCGCCAGTTGCCCGTAGTGTCCCCATTCGTTATCGTACATCAACGCAAAGTCCACGAAAACGTGGACTTGATAAGCGTGCAATTCCGCATACATGCCGTGCTCTGCTAGTTCCCGGCAGTTACGGATGTATTCCAGGCCAGAAACGGCATCACGGAAGATCAAGTAAGTGCGCGGATCATCAGGGATTTGCAGTCCCTCGGCGAGCGATTGCTGCAACAAGGTCTTGTCGCCGTCCTCGTCCTTCACCACATAGCCAACGGACATCCGCGCCCAACCGCGCGTCTCGGCATAGCGGTTGTGATACAACACCAGCGACCGCTCCTGCCCCATACGGTTGGAATAAGCGAAAACGTTCTCATCCACGTAACCATCCGGGGTGACAAAATCATACAGCCGGAAGTGCTCCACTTCGGCGAACAGCGCGCGTCGGTGCAACAGTGGGAAGACCTGCCGCTCGTGGCGCTGCACCAGGTACTCGTCGGCAATCTCATCCCAATAGGCGCGGCGATACTCCATGCCGTACTTCTCGGTGTAGCCTTCCACTTGCCCGTGCCCGAACATCGGCAGCCCCGGCAGGGTCGCCATCAGCGTGCAGATGCCAAAGTACTTGTCGCCCTTGCCGAACTGGTCCACGGACGTGCGCTCGTCAGGATTGTTCATAAAGTTCACGTAGCGCTTGAGGATTTGCGGATCGAAGTCCAACGTGTTCTTAATCAACTGGCGATACTCGGCATTTTTCTCATCGCGCATCATGTTCATAAACGCGCTGTTGTACACACGATGCATGCCCAACGTGCGGACGAAATAACCCTCCATCAGCCAGAATGCTTCAGCGAGCAGCAATGTGTCGGGCGCTTCCTCCGCCACGCGATCCACCACTTCTCGCCAGAATTCCTCCGGCATCGCCACGTCGAAATCGGCCTTGGTCATCCCAAAGCCCGCGCGGGAGGCAATGTCGCCGCCGGTCCCCGGCTCAGGGAACCAGAGGCGCTGGTAGTGCTTCTTGGTCAACGTCATGGCCGCGTCAAAGCGGATGACGGGCGAACGCCGCGCCACGCTCAGAATCGTCTGGATAACGGCCTCACGCACTTCCGGATTGAGATAGTTGAGCTGCGCCGTGTCATTCCAGGGCATGCTCGTTCCATCGTTGCCATGATAGATGTAACGCGTGTCGCCAGTCCAGTGATCGACGCGCTTGAACACCACAGCAGCATCGGTGCGATCGTAGTAATGATCCTCGAGGTAAATGCCCACGCGCGGGTCGCGGCTCAGGTTGACACCGTTGAAGGTATAACCAGGAAAAGGGCTATATGGCAGGCTGACGAACCAATCCGGGTGCTCCATCACCCACGTAGAGTCGATGCCCACGTGGTTGGGGACCATGTCACTTGCCATACGAATGCCGCGCTGCCATGCGCGCGCCTTGAGAGCTTCGAAGGCACTCTCGCCACCCAAATCGTCGGCGATGCGGTAATCTTCCAGCGAGTAAGCCGAAGCCACCGCCTCGGGATTGCCCATCATCTGCTTGATGCGCTGCGACGCAACGCTGCGCTGCCACAACCCGATCAGCCATAGGCCGCTGATGCCCCATTGCGCCAGCATATCCAGTTCGGCATCCGGGACTTGATCGAGATGCGTGATGGCGCGCTGGTATTTCTTGGAAAGCTGATCCAGCCAGACGTAGGCATTTTTAGCGATGAGCACCAGGCGCGGCATCCACGCGCTATCCGGACTAAAGCGCTCCGGTTCCATTTCCATCCCGCCGAACTCATAGGGCAACGCCGGGCCAGGGCCAAAGCCGAAGAACGGTTTCTGTTCCTCGGCGAGCAGGTCCAGGCTGCTGAGGACGCGATAGAGATACTTGCCCAGGATAGCGGTCCAATTTGTACGGATGAACTCAAGTTGCGCTTCGAGGGAATGGGGGAACCTGCGGGCAGGCGTTCGCAGCATATCGATGAGGGTCTGATTCTCCGGGCCAAAGGTAGGTTGCGTGCTGAAGAACTCGTCGAGCAATGCAACGATTTGCGAATAGACGGTGAACTTTTCGAGATCGCTGTCATCGAAAAGCTCCAGGAAAGGAGAAAAAGCCGGATTGTCATTCGTTAGCCAGAGCATCAATAGCTCTTCGAGCGCGACCTGTTGGTGTGGCGTGTCGCCAGTTGCGCCCGCGAGGTAATCCGTCACCGTCGCTTCGTGGCGATAGACGTCAAGAGGTGGAAACTGGTCAGTGAACGTACGCATTGCGACGGCCATACGATCCGGACCGAGCTTGTCTTCCACATAAGCGAGAGCTTCAGCCAGTGCGGTGGGTTTGCGTTGTTCGCAGTACTCACGCACGACCGCGTGTAGAATTTCATCGATCAGCCCCATCGCATTGATCTGCCCTGCGCGCACCGCCTGCTCCGGAAAGTTGATGAGGTCACGTTTATCGTTCATCTTCTGCGCGAAGATGCGCGCGGCGTGGAAGTTCGCAAAGATGACGTTGCCGCTCAGCATGAACAGACTCTCGTCAAACTCGTAGGTATCGCGCGCCTGGCGCGAAACATGGAATTCCCTCAACGCATTGTCGTGGTGCATAGCGGCTCCTTCATGGCGGCTCAACGGAACTATTGAATCAAACGGGAAAAATTACATTCCCTCACCCGTTCGTGCTGCTTACCAGCGGAGACTACCTACGATACTCAAAATCATGCTCAAGAGTAAAATTACCGTGATCACGATAAATATAATCCGTGCTATTTTCGCGTTTTTAGTTTTCATCATACCCCCGTAAAACTCTACGTTGTGTCATTCCTCGTTTTTGCCGGGAATGCCAAGCAACATTCTAAATAAGATCAATACCGCCGATACAAACACAACCAAAATCGAGACGATGTACACGAGCCGCATCGGTATGCCGACCGGTTCAGATAATGGTGCGATTTGCTGTTCCGGCGAGATCGGCAGCGTCGCCGATACAGCCGTGCTTGTGGCAACTGTATCACTCGCCGACGATCGCATAAAGATATAGGACAACAGTACCGCAATGACGATCAACAACACGATCATGCTCAGCAAAACGAGCAAGGAATTACGGCGCATCGTATCTCCTCTTCAACGACCGGCGGTGCTTACCGAATAGCAAGCTACAATCACCCCATCGCCTCACTGTGCGCTCATTATAGCATATTTGGGCAGCAGGTATACCCACCCTACAGGGCTATAGCATTTCAAGTTTCCCCCTGCCCAACCCTCCCCCTGCGCTTCGCGCGGGGGAGGGTAACAACTTTTTTGTGTGGTTTTTGGGGGGGGGGGTGGGCGGCCCAA
>JBJYXQ010000491.1:0-5422 GCA_046260035.1 Anaerolineae bacterium | reverse complement strand
CGCCGCCTCCGTTCCCATCGGACGCCCCATCGCCAACACGCAGGTCTACATCCTGGATCGCGCGATGCGGCCTGTCCCGATTGGCGTTCCCGGCGAGCTGTACATCGGTGGCGACGGGCTGGCACGCGATTATTGGCATCAGCCCGAGCTGACCGCCGAGCGCTTCGTCCCCCACCCCTTCAGCGATGACCCAGACGCGCGGCTCTACAAGACCGGCGACCGCGCCCGTTATCTGCCTTCTGGGGATGTCGAGTTCATGGGACGGCTGGACAATCAAGTGAAGATTCGCGGCTATCGCGTCGAGCCGGGCGAGATTGAGGCATGTCTCGAACAGCATCCGGCAGTGCAAAACGCCGTCGTCGTGGCCCGTGAGGACATCCCCGGCGACAAGCGGCTGGTGGCTTACATCGTCGCCCAGCCAGAAGAGCAGCCCACCGCCGATTTCCTGCGCGAGGCGCTGCAAACCGCACTGCCCGATTATATGATTCCCTCCGCTTTTGTGCTGTTGGATGCTTTCCCACTGACGCCCAACGGCAAGGTGAATCGCAGCGCACTCCCCGCCCCAGATTGGACGCATGCCGCCGCGACCTACACCGCGCCGCGCACCACAGCCGAAGAGACGCTGGCAGATATCTGGCAAGACGTGCTTGGCATCCCCCAGGTCGGCGTCCACGATAACTTCTTCGCGTTGGGCGGGCATTCGCTGCTGGCGACTCGCGTCATCTCTCGTGCCCAGCAGGCATTCCAGGTCTCCATCCCGCTGCGCACCATCTTCGAAGCACCGACCGTGGCTGGATTGGCGACCGCTGTCGAAACGATACTGATCCGCGAGATTGAAGCCTTGAGCGACGCGGAAGTTCATACGCAGGTGATAAATCATGACTGACATTCTCGAAGCCGTGCGGCCTCCCGCAACGAAAGATACACTCTCACCAGCCCAACGCGCCCTACTCGAACAGCGCCTGCGAGGGGCACCCGCGCGCGTAAAAGGGATTCCGCGCCGTACGGACACTGGCCCGGCACCGCTCTCCTTCGCACAACAGCGGATGTGGTTCCACGATCAACTGGAACCTGGACAACCGACGTACAATGTCCCCATCGCCGTCACATTGAATGGCCCCCTGAACATCGCCGCGCTGGAAGAGAGCCTGAATGCGATTATCCAGCGGCACGCCATCCTACGCACGACATTCACGGCCATAGATGGCGAACCGGTGCAGGTCGTTGCATCGACGCTACACATCCCGCTCGTTGTCACCGATATGACATCGCAGACCGAAGCTGATGTGGAGACGCAACTGATCAAGGAAGCGCGCGCGCCCTTCGATCTCACGCAAGGGCCGCTAGTGCGGGCGCAAGTGCTGCGCCTCGCGGAAACAGAGTTCATCTTCCAATTGACTTTCCATCACATCGTCTTCGATGGTTGGTCGCTCGGTGTCTTCTTCCAGGAACTCGAAACGTTCTACCGAGCACACGTCACCGACCGCAACGCAGTGTTGGCGGAACTCCCCATCCAGTACGCCGACTTTGCCGTGTGGCAACGCGAATGGTTGCAGGGCGAACCTCTGCAGCAGCAACTTGCATATTGGAAGCAACGCCTGAGTGGCGCGCTGCCGGTGCTCCAACTGCCCACCGACCGACCCCGCCCGCCCATCCAGAGCCATAATGGTGCATTACACCACTTCACACTCTCCCACGCCCTGCGCACAGATTTACAAACACTCGCACAACGCCAAGGGGCTTCGCTCTTTATGCTGCTGCTGGCGGCATTCGAGGTGCTGCTCTATCGCTATACGAGACAGGCGGATATCCTCGTCGGTGTGCCCATCGCCAACCGCACTCGCAACGAGATCGAGAGCCTGATTGGCTTCTTCGTCAACACGTTAGCTCTGCGCGGCGACCTATCCGGCAATCCCACCTTCCGCCAATTGCTTGACCGGGTACGACAAAGTGCGCTCGAAGCCTATGAACACCAGGATCTGCCCTTTGAACGGCTGGTTGAAGCATTGCAACCGGAACGTGATTTGAGCCGCAACCCGTTATTCCAGGTGATGTTCGTGTTCCACAATGCCGGCGAATTGACCTCCTTGCATCTGCAGAACATCAGCACTGCCTCTCGCACCATTGACAGTGGCACGGCGATATTCGACCTGACGCTCACCTTCGACGAGACAGACACAGATTTGAACGGATACTTTGAATATAACACGGACTTGTTCGATGTGAATACCATTCAGCGCATGACGAGACACCTTGAAATGCTGCTGGAGGGCATCGTGACAAATCCCGACAAACCGATAACCACGCTGCCGATTTTGACAGAAGCCGAAAAGCAACAAATCCTCGTAGAGTGGAACGATACAGCGACGGACTACCCGCAGGATCGTTGCGTCCATCATGGAATCGAGCTTCAAGCGCAAAAGACGCCCGATGCCATTGCCATCATTGCCGGGGAACAGCGATTCACTTACCGTGAAATCAACGTCCGTGCCAACCAGATGGCGCGCTATTTACACAAACTAGGCGCCGGTCCGGAAACGTTGATCGGGCTGTATATCGAGCGCACAGTAGAGGCCGTTATCGGACTGCTGGGCGTGCTCAAGGCTGGCGCCGCCTATCTCCCACTCGACCCCACCTATCCACCAGCACGCACAGCCTTGATGCTGGAGGATGCCAAAGTCGGGATATTACTAACCCAGTCGCATCTCGTCCACAACCTGACGGCACCGCCCGTCCATACGATCTGCCTGGATTGCGATTGGACCATCATCGAAAACGAAAGTGCGGACAATCCTACTTATCCGGTAACGCCGGATAACCTGGCTTACGTGATTTATACCTCCGGCTCTACGGGTCGTCCCAAGGGCGTGATGGTGACCCACCGGGGTCTCAACAACTATCTCCACTGGTGCACCCGCGCCTACGATGTGGTTGACGGACAAGGAGCACCGGTTCACAGTGCCCTGAGCTTCGATCTGACGATCACCAGCCTATTTCCGTCACTCCTGACAGGCCGTACCCTCACACTGCTGCCCGAAGCACCCGGCGGGGAAGCCCTTGGCGAGGCATTCCGCAACCACCGCAACTTCAGCCTGGTCAAATTAACCCCGGCGCACCTCGATATCCTCACCCACCTTGTGCCGGGGGATGAAACGGCCGGTCGGACACGGGCGTTCATCATCGGCGGGGAGGCACTGCGGGGCGAAAATCTCACCTTCTGGCAGACACACGCTCCCGATACACGTTTGATCAACGAGTACGGCCCCACCGAGACCGTCGTGGGCTGTTGTGTCTACGAGGTTCCACAAGGCAAACACATCATGGGATCCGTGCCCATTGGACGCCCGATCGCCAATACGCAACTCTACATCCTGGGTCCACAGGGACAACCGGTTCCCATCGGCGCGCCCGGCGAGCTGTACATCGGTGGGGATGGCGTCGCGCGTGGCTACCTCAACCGGCCGGCATTGACGGCCGAGCGCTTCGTCCCCGACCCCTTCGGCGACAAACCCGGTGGTCGCCTCTACCGCACCGGTGATCTCGCTCGCTACCTACCCGATGGCAACATCGAGTACCTGGGCCGTATCGACCAGCAGGTCAAGGTGCGTGGCTATCGTGTCGAACTCGGTGAAATTGAGTCTGAACTGCTCAAGCAGCCGTTTGTCAAGACAGCGGCTGTCGTCGCGGTCAAAGACACAGCACGTCAAAATCAGCTTATCGCCTACATCGTGCCAGAACAAGGTATCCCGATCAACAGCGAAGCACTGCGCGAGGAACTCCGGGAGATATTACCGAGTTATATGATCCCCACACACTACGTCATGCGCGACAGTTTACCCCTGACACCCAACGGAAAAGTCGATCACCGGGCGCTCGCAGCTCTTGACAACTTGGAGATCGCGACATCCACGGCCTATGTTGCACCGCGCACCATGCACGAGAAACAACTCGCTGCCATCTGGGAGGACGTGCTTGGTGTAGAACACGTGGGTATCTACGATAACTTCTTCGAATTGGGGGGACATTCACTGCAAGCGGTGAGGTTGATATCAACAGTCTCGGCCAATCTGAATCACCCCTTGCCCATCAAGACCATTTTTCTGCATCCAACCGTAGAAGCCCTGGCCCAAGTCCTGAGCCAGGTCACACCTGACTTTGTGCCGTTTACAAACCAACCTAGTGTTTCAACGTCGACAAAAGAAGGCTGCTTTCCATCGCTGTCCCATATCGCGGCGAATTCTCCCTTTGTGACGATTGACCGGCAGCCTTTACTCACCCAATTCGTGCTTGGCAAGCTAGCGCCCGTGGATTCCGTTGCCCTAACCTATCTCGACACTGTTAAAGCGGAGGACAAAGCCATCCTTCAAGATTGGTTTGGCGCTGTCCCCCTGCTCACCGATGTTTTGGAAACAAACCTGGGGCGCGTTGCTTTGATCTATCTCCCACTCTTCGAAGCGGAACTCTACAGCGAAAAGGCCCGGCTAACCGCTGCCCTTTTGGATGGTCTGAAAATGGCGCAGCATATCGGAGCGCGCGTCGTCTCTTTACCTGGACTGCTTGCCCCAGCAACAGAATACGGGATAACAATCCACCGCGCTGCCAAGGAACAACCGGAGTTGCCTGTCGTCACTACCGCCTATGCCACCATTACAGCCGGTACAATCCTCGTGATAGAGAAAATTCTAGAGCAAAGCGGACGAGAGTTGAGCCAGGAACATGTCGGGGTACTCGGTTTAGGCTCGATCAGCGAAACTGCGCTACGCCTGATGCTTAGAAGCCATCCCCATCCCCAAACAATTATCCTATGCGATCTCTACAGCAAGCTGGATGTTCTGGAAAAGCTTAAGCATGAAATTGTCACAGACTTGGGTTTTGAGGGAACGGTCCGTATCGCACACTCACAGGTGCAAGCGCCCGAAGAGCTCTACGAAGCCACCTTGATTATCGGCGCCACAAATGTTCCCGAGGTCCTTGATATTATGCAGGTGAAACCCGGCACGTTGATTGTGGATGAGTCAACGCCGCGCTGTTTCAACCGTGAACTAGCAATCCAACGATTCGAGAAGCACGCAGATATCCTGTTTACCAAGGGAGACACTTTGAAATCGTCTCACGCTATTCGGCAAATCAGTTACATGCCACAAGCACTGGAAGGGATATTGTCACGATATTCTAACCAGGATGAGTTTACCATCACCCGTTGTGTGCTCTCCAGTCTGCTCTCGGCACAGTTCAAGAATCTAAAACCGACAGTAGGCCTGGTTCAGGTCGATGCGAGTTTGCAGCACTATACCATGCTTCATCAACTAGGATTTGAGTCCGGCGACTTACATTGCGAAAACTATACGCTGGATCCTGCAACCATTCGGCGCTTCCGGCAACATTTTGGCAATGACTATGAAAGGTGATAAACTATGAATGA
>JBJYXQ010000490.1:0-13925 GCA_046260035.1 Anaerolineae bacterium | reverse complement strand
ATGATTCTATCCGCATTGGTGTCATTGGAGGGTCAGGACTGTACCAAATGGAAGGCCTCGAAGACGTCCACGAGATTCGTGCCACCACGCCTTTTGGCGATCCTAGTGATGTACTCGTCGCTGGGCGTATCGAAGGTGTGCCGGTGGTCTTTCTCCCGCGCCACGGACGCGGGCACGTCCACACACCCACCGAGGTCCCATATCGTGCCAACATCTACGCGCTAAAGCAACTCGGCGTTGAGAAGATCATCAGTATCTCCGCGTGCGGTTCGCTGCGCGAGCATTTGCATCCTGGCGATATTGTTGTGCCGGATCAGTTGTTCGACTTCACCAAGAATCGTACCTATTCGTTTTTCGGTGAAGGGTTGGTCGCCCATGTTTCGGTGGCGGATCCGTTCTGTCCGGTGCTTTCTGCGCTGCTGTTCGATGCTGGGGTCGCCGCAGGCGGGACTGTGCATCGCGGGGGAACCTTCATCACCATTGAAGGCCCACGCTTCAGCACCAAGGGTGAGAGCCTTGTCTACCGCCAATGGGGGATGGACATCATCGGCATGACGGCTTCTCCGGAAGCGTTCCTGGCCCGTGAAGCCGGTATGTGCTACGCGACGATGGCGCATATCACGGATTATGATGTCTGGCACGAGAGTGAAGAACCGGTCACCGTGGAAATGGTGATTCAGGTTCTGCGGCGCAATGTTGGGCTCGCGCAGCAGGCGCTCCGGTTGTTGGTTCCGCGCCTGGTCGAGGCGAATGCGGAATGTGCGTGTGCGAGCGCTTTGGATACAGCACTTATCACCGCGCGTGATCATATTCCCACGGCAACCCTGGACAAACGACGTTTATTGGTGGGGGCGCGCCTGGACTAAATGGGTACTCAACCTATTCGCAGACGTTGGCGACTGCCTGCGATCCTCAGTCTTGAGAACCTACTGGTCGCCATCCCTGTGTGTTTTGTCTTCATCGGCGCGGCGACGCTTTACTTTGCCGCGCCGATGCCGTCACTTACCCTTCAGCGCTTGACCGCACTGGTTGTGGGGTGGTTGGGCATCTGGGGGGCGACCTATGTCCTGTTGCGCCGCAAACTCCCCGGTGCAGACCCCTTTCTGATACCGCTTGCCAGTCTGCTCACGGGATGGGGACTCCTTTTGTTGGCACGCATGGCCCCATCTTTTCTACCACGGCAAATTCTCTGGCTCGGCGTTAGTTGTGGCGCACTGTGTGTCGTGGCTTTGATTCCTACCTTACCTCGTCTGCTACGGCGTTACCGTTATACGCTCCTCGCTGCAGGCCTGTTGCTGCTCGCGGCGACGCTCTTCTTTGGCGTGAACCCCTCGGGATACGGCCAGGAGTTGTGGTTGGGTGCGTTTGGCGTCTATTTTCAGCCCTCGGAATTGCTCAAACTGCTGTTGGTGATTTACCTGGCATCTTATCTCTCAGACCGGCGTGATCTTTTACAACGGCAAGGTGGCGGCAGAGCGCTATGGATGGCGACCCTCGGGCCTATGCTGACGATGGTGGGATTGGCGCTGCTGTTGCTAGGATGGCAGCAGGACCTGGGAGCTGCATTGCTCTTCTACCTGACGTTTGTCGCAATGCTTTACCTGGCGTGGGGCAAGGGATGGCACGTCGTCGTCAGCTTGGTACTATTCGTTCCGGTAGCTCTCGTGGGATACTGGCTTTCGGCCCGGGTCGCACTGCGGGTGAGTATCTGGCTTGACCCCTGGGCGCCGGGACAGGCCGACCGTGCGTTCCAGATTTTGCAGTCGCTCTACGCCCTCGCCGATGGTGGATTGATAGGGCAGGGGCTTGGGCAGGGTTTGCCCACGCTTATTCCTGCCGTTCATACTGACTTCGTCTACGCTGCCCTGGTAGAGGAATTTGGGTTAGTTGGGGGAATAGCTTTGTTGCTGTTGTTCGCCCTGCTGATCTACCGTGGCATTCTGCTGGCGCAACGTGGGTCCATTGTTGGTAGCGGTTCGCCCTTTGAGTCGCTACTGGCAGGCGGAATCGCGGCGCTATTCGCTATCCAGACGTGGGTCATCATGGGGGGAAACGCCAAACTCATCCCGATTACTGGTGTCACCTTGCCTTTTCTTAGTTACGGTGGTTCGTCGCTGCTTACGGTCTTCATTGCCACAGGTCTGTTGCTGAACATATCCGCACCACATCCGGAGCCGATCACCCTTACACTTGCTCCCGCGAGTACGCCCTTGCATCAGACGGCGGGGCGTCTAGGGAAAGCACTGCTGTGCCTGTTGGGAAGCGTTGCGCTCATCACGGGTGTGTGGACGGTGCTCCGCGCCGATGAGTTGCGCGATTACGTGACCAATCCGCGCCGTATCCTGGCCGAATCTCGCATTCAACGTGGGCGTATTCTCGACCGCAGCGGTGTGACGTTGGCCGATATAGCTGTCGATGACGCCGGTTACGTCACGCGCCTCTATCCTGTGCCCGAAGCTGTACCGGTGATCGGCTACAATACGCTACAGTATGGCGTGAGCGGGATTGAGGCCGCGTGCGATGCTCGGTTGCGCGGCGATGTCGGGCGTACGCCCTGGTTGGACTTCGAGATGGGATTGTTGCACCAATCTCCAGTGGGCCGGGATGTGCGTTTGACACTCGATGCGCTCCTTCAGCAAACGGCGCAAAGCCTTCTGGAGGATTATCAAGGCGCAGCGGTGCTGGTTGACACGCGTACCGGCGAGATCCTGGCGTTGGCTTCCAGCCCGGCCTACAATCCGATTACCGTCGAAGCTGATTGGCCTAATCTGTACGCTGATCCCGATGCCCCGTTGCTCAACCGGGCCACTCAGAGCCTGGCACAGCCTGGGGTAGTATTACAGACGGTGATTCTGGCGGCGGCGTTACAAGAAGGTGAACTTCCTGAACCTGATAAACCTCTCAGTGCGTATGTACAGGTCAATGGTGAAAACCTTACCTGCGCTACGACACCGTTGGCTAACACCTGGCAAGTCGCGCTAAGCTCCGGATGCCCGGCACCCTTCGCTGTTTTGGGCGAGCAGCTAGGGATCTCGCAATTGGCAGAAAGCTTTGCCGCGTGGGGGCTGACCGATGCACCGGCCCTGGAAATTCCCACTGTCGCCGCACCGTGGGAGGCTGCTTCCGCCGATGCTACCCGTGAGGCTATTGGGCAGGGCGATCTGTTGGTCACCCCGTTGCATATGGTGAGTGTCGCAGCTACCGTCGGCAACGCTGGCGTGCGTGCCCCGTTGCACCTGCTCTCTGCATCGTTACCTGGGTGTGTAGATCCGGCTACCTCTACAAACGAGGTCACAACGCCCGACATTGCTGCACATATTCTCGAATTGTGGCCAGAATATGGTAGCGTTGTAGGCCATCTAGGCGAGGCATTGGCTGGTTCCGATCGCACGCAAACATGGTTCATCGGGCTGAACTCGCCACAGGTCCCCCGCTACGCTGTGGCTGTTTTGATCGAGAATGCCCCCAACCGTGAGGTGACAGCAGAAATCGGGGAACAATTGCTCAATCAGGCGGTGAATCCTTAGGGTTGTTGAGCGAAACCAACGTACTTCATACCTGAGGTGTGATCATGGTCAATTTCTAACCCCAATCGCTACTTTTGGTTTGACAAACCACGATTCTAACATATCATTAGAGATAAGTACTTAAGTAGCATTTTGACCTGCCGGACGCGGGTTTCCTATTTCCATATAGCACCACAAGGAGCATATAATGAACGATATGATCTTGTTAGTCGAAGACGATGAGGCCCTGGCGCAGTTGGTTCAACTGCTTTTAGAGCGTGCCGGCTACACTGTCAAAGCTGCTAGTAACGGGGAGAGTGGTATAGCCCTGGCGCAGCAAACACATCCTGATCTTGTGCTGCTGGATATCCTGATGCCGGATATGGACGGCTGGCACGTTTACGAAGCCTTGCGTCGCATCACCGACGTGCCGGTGCTCTTCTTGACGGCTCTGGGCGACGAGCACAACATCGCTTACGGTCTGGGCTTGGGCGCGGATGATTACATCGTCAAACCCTTCGGCTACAAGGAACTGGTGACCCGAGTCAAAGCTGCCCTGTCGCGTGCGCGCCGTGCCCGTGGCGAGCAGACTGTCTTCCAGACCGGTAACCTGTGGGTCAATCTCGACACACACGAGGTCAAGGTGGACAACCGTATGGTTAGCCTGACGCCGACTGAATTCCAATTGCTCTCGGCGCTCATCCAGGACTCCGGGCGGACCGTGAATCATGACACACTTCTTCGTCGTGTATGGGGAGCGGAGTATTCCAACCGGCGCGATTATCTCAAGCTCTACATCTGGTATCTGCGGCAAAAAATCGAAACCGATCCGCGTAACCCTAAGCGCATTGTGAGTGAGCGCGGTCAGGGATACCGGCTGGTCATAGAAACATCAGAGTCACAGGGGTAGAGGGTGCTCTTCGCTGGACTTTTGCAGCAACAGCGAGCCTGGAGATTTGATCTCACTTCGGCGCTGATTGGGGCCGCAATTGCTCTTCTCCTCGCGGGCATTATTTATCAGCGCCGCGAACAAATCAAGGAATTTGCGCTTAAGTTGTGGGCGCCGGTGATGAACCTGCGCAGCCGTGCGCAGGCCAGCCAGGAAGAGCGTTACGTCACCACGCTAAAGGATGCTCTCAAGGACTTGCTGCTTTTTAAACCGGCGGATCCTCAGAAGATTTTTCAGCCGCCGACTTTTGCTGCGCCGCCGCCTCTGCCGGCAAATGCGGAGACGATCGATGATCTATTTATAGCGCCCCTGGAAGTTAAGTTTGCAAATCTCACCGAGGGCCATCCCCGACTTATTATTACCGGACCGAAGGCCTCGGGGCGCACGACAGCATTGGCGATGCTGGCTTGGCAGACGACAGAAAACGCTGCGCCGCGCTCCACATCACGGGGCGGCAAGAAACAACGCCCCTATGAGCGTTTTCCCTTGTGGATCGACCTCGCGCAGTACAAAAACCTTCCAGAAGCGCAGTCCGAGTCTCCTGTGGAGAGATTTGTCCAACTTGCTGCTCTGTTTATGCCAGCGCTGGTTCCTCGCTGGACGCTCGCTCACCTGCGTAATGAACCTTCGCTCATTCTCGTAGATAACTGGGAAGCTCTACCGCCCGATGCCCGACGCGTCGTCGCGCGTTGGTTTGCTGAAGTCGCGAAGAACCTTCCCAAGAGTTGCTGGCTGGTTGCTAGCGGGGAAGATGGCTATGGGCCTCTGATCGAAGCAGGATTTGTTTGGTTGGAGCTGAATCCCCCTTCTGGCGATGATATCATCGTGTCACTCTATCATGGATGGGCAGAACTACTCAGTGCTGATCCTGTCGAGCCGACGGAGGAAACTCTCGCTGTTCTGAAGTGGGCTGCGGATGCGGGCGCTACCCTCCTTGAGCTCAACACACGTGTGTTGGTCTATTTGCGTACACAACAACTTCCCACACGCTTGGTGGATGTCCTTGATCGGTTTCTCGATCATTGTATCCCCACGCCCAATCTGGGAGAGGGACAGGCCGATGTTGTCGAACAGGCCCGGGTGCTTACCCTCAGTGCTCTCAGTTACGTAGCAAAGGCGCACCGTCTGGAGAACCGGGCGTTTTCGCAACAGGAGATTCACGACTATATTGGAACATTGTTGCCGCCTCAGGAAGTGCGGCCTCCGAAGCTCGAAGGTGCTGTCCGCCGTATACTCTTCGACACGCAGTTGTTGCAGCGCGAGGGCAAGTCCTGGATACCGGCGCACTACATTTGGGATGATTTCCTCACTGCCTGGGCACTCGTGGAGGACGAAGTCGGCGCGGACATGGCCAAGGCGCACATCGGCGATCCCACGTGGACGCTGTTGATGGAATTCTACGCAGCGCTGGAAGATGTTACGCCGTTGGTACATACGTTGATCCAGACGGCTACGCTTCACGGGGATATTGCGAGCCTCATGCGCGCGGCGCGGTGGGGTGTGGTCGCACCGGAAGATGTACCGTGGCGGAAGCCCTTGATGAAAGCTCTCGCGCAGGCGTTTACCGATCCCGATCTTGACCGGCAGATGCGATTGCGTGTGGGGCAAGCCCTGGCACTCGCAGCGGGAGAAGGCGCGCGTCCGTTTTTCATTCAGGCCTTACGCCAGCCTTCTGTCGCTATCCGCAGCGCGGCGTTACGTGGATTGGGGTGGTCGGGAACGCCGAAGGAGATGCCGCTTTTTGTCGGCGCCCTGCAAGATCTCGATCTCGAGGTCCAGCAGGCTGCGGTGGAGGCATTGGGAGATCTGCGGACTTCAGGCGCAGTGCGTTTGCTGCGGGATACGATGCTCGAGGCTGACGATCACCTGTTGCCTAGTATCGCTGAGGCACTCTCCAAAACTGCCGAGGGCCTTGAGGTTCTCAAAGAAGCTGCCGATAGCGAAACGCTCTTGATCCGCCGCACGGCAGCGCAGGGCTTGAGCCGCATTATTGATCAACCATGGGCTCAGGAAATTCTGGAAAAACTGGCCCGTGAGGATTCCGAATGGTTGGTGCGTTCGGCTGCGCAGATTGTGCTCAATGCGAAGAAGGAGAAAGCCGAGGACAAAACCGTCGTTTTGCCGCCGCCGCAGATCGATCAACTTGAGTGGCTTATCGCGTGGGCCGCGAGTCAAGGTACGGGACTTGGTGTGGGGAAGGCCGCTGCAGCGATGTTGGAACGGGCCATCTCCGAAGGCGATCCGAAGGCGCAAATCCTGGGTATTCTTACCCTGATGCACGTAGGTCGCGAGGGGCACATCAAACTGCTGGAACCATTGCTGAGCAGCACAGATCCAGACGTTCAATACGTTGCCGAGTATGCAACGCGCCTGTTCGAGCGGCGGTATGACGTCTACCAACAGTGGTAGGCCACAGCATTATTCTCGCAATAACAAAAAAACATCCGCCGGTAGCTAACTAAAGCCGGCGGATGTTGCTGTCTGAGAGTTAATCTTCTGATGCCCGTGCCGGCGGTGTCCAATCCGGGTCGTAGCCATCGCCCCGCAGCAACTCCCACGTCAAGACGCGGTATGCCAATGCCCCCGTCGATCGCGGCGCGTAGAAGATGCCGGGCTCGCCAAAACTGGGTGCCTCACTCAGACGCACGCTGCGTGGTATGATCACGTTGAACACCCGGTCTGAGAAGTGCTTGCGGATTTCTGCGGTGACCTGCCGCGAGAGCGTGGTGCGGCTGTCGTACATTGTCACGACGACACCGCGCAACGATAGTGTAGGATTGAGACCGCGTTGCACCAGCGTGATGGTGCGCGTCAACTGCGCCAGTCCCTCCAGAGCCAGGTATTCGCACTGCACTGGAACAATGACCGCCTGCGCTGCACTTAGGGCGTTGACGGTAAGGACACCCAGACTCGGCGGCGAATCGATAAGCATGTAATCGTAGTCGGTGACAGAGGCTAGCACGTGTTTGAGATGTTCCACCCGTTCGTGTGGATCGGTTGCGCGGTTCAGCTCAACGGTTGCACCGGCCAACGCGGGTGCACTGGGCAAAATGTCCAGCCCTGGCCAGCGGGTTCCACGGATGACCTCGCTGGCGTTTTGTTCACCGGTTAGTACATCGTAGATGGATGAGGATAGGTTACGCGAATCCAACCCCAGGGACGTCGTGGCGTTGCTTTGGGGATCAATATCGATAAGCAAGACGCGGTAACCCCAATCGGCCATGGCTGCAGCGATGTTCACTACCGTCGTCGTCTTGCCGACGCCGCCTTTCTGATTGGTGAAGGTGTAAACTCGCGTCATTTCACACCTCAGCTACTTACGAGATCAAGAGGGCATGCGGCGACTTCATCCGGGCGCGGCGCCGAAGCCAGCCCAACCCGGGTGACCGAGCGCGCGGCTAGGCACGCTGCGAAACGCGTCGCGGCAAGTGGTTGCGCGCCTGCAGCCATGGCAATGAAGAACGCCGTGGCGAAAATATCGCCAGCGCCTGTGGGATTAACCTGTGTCACCGGTACAGCAGGAAAGGTCGTTGGCTGTCCATTGATGAAGATCGTCCCGCCATCCCACCCGCACGTTACTACCAGCAACCGTGTCTGCTGCGCGAATTGTTTGGCGAGATCCCAGTTGCCGCCAATGTCCTCGATGCTTAAGACAACGGCTGAGGCCAGTGGCAGCAGGTGTTCGGCTTCGGCCCAGGCGATGGGAAAGACGTGCCCGCGTGCATCGCTACTGCGCATCCACCCTTGTGGCGTGAGGCCAAGAAAGGCTTTTCCGGTATAATGATCTGCCAACTTGGGATCGCACTCGCGCATAATAGGACCAAGATGCACGATGGGAGTTTTGAGCCAGGATTGTGGAACTGCCTCTGGTGTTAACGGTGCAGCAAAGGTGTAGACGTATTGCTCGCGGTGGCCGTTGACGTAAACATTCTCAAATGTTGTTGTGTCGGGGGCTGGCCGACGTACCAGAGTTGCAAGTTTGTCCAACGGCGCGAGGTCTGCTTCTGCACTGGCACTTGTCACAATGCCAACTGCGCGTCCCAACGCCGCTGCTGTCAGTGACGCATACGAAACCGTGCCGCCCAACACCCGCGTCCCATTGGGGAGGATGTCGTGTGTGACGTGACCGATGACCAAGTAGTCGATGGGCGCGAGGTTTGGATCCATCACGGTTCTTTTTTGCTGGGTATAATTGTAATAGCCCGATCTCGTCCTCTGCCCGTACTCTCAGTCTTCACGCGCTTGTCTTTGCGTAAGAGTATGTGAATGAGGCGTCGTTCGTGAGCTGGCATAGGCTTCATCCGCACATTGCGTCCAGACTTGATGGCTTTGTCAGCCATCTTGCGAGCCAGGGATTCCAGGCTACGCTGGCGACGTTTGCGGTAGCCGTCGGCGTCGATCACGACGTTGTAGTCCCCCTCCATCATGCGATGGAGCAGGGTGCGGAACAGATATTGGATTGAATTCAGGGTTTGCGCGCGGGGTCCTACCATAACATTGGCATCTTTGCCGCGCAGCGATATCCACAATGCCGGGCGATCTTCCTGTTCCCAGTTCATCGTGTACTGGATGTTGAATCCGATGAACAAGTTTTCTGCTATCTCTTGCGCTGTCTTTTCCACCTGAGCGCGATCCAAGGTGCGGGATGAACGACCGCGAGGCTTATCCTCGCGCTCTACCGGGGTGGGTTTGGGTTTAGGAGCGGGTTTCGCAGGTGCAGCCGGCTCTTGTGTTGTAGCCTGCGCTGCAGCAACCTCTGCCGCGGAGCGTGTTGTCTGCTTTGCTGTTTCTGGCTCAGATTCGTGGGTGGGGGGCACCTGCGCGGGCTTTGCCTCGGGTGTCGCCGGTTCCGGTTCGGCAACCTCTACCGGTTTCGGTTTGACGTGTGTTGCTGGTTCGGGTTCAGGAATCGAGGGCTTGGTTTCAGTCTGTTGAACAGATGGTGCTTCTTCTTGAGCGCGGCGTGTAACCCGCACGCGAGCTTCGCGCATACCGATTCCTAAAAAACCACGGCTACCTTCGTCTAGAATTTCGATATCAACTTCATCGCGTGTAGCCAACAACCGGGTTAAACCCAGGATAATCGCTTCATCTACGGAAGCCGCGGTGACAACGGCTACCTCTGTCGATTCTTCGGACGACATTCACAACCTCCTTCGAGAATGGTCTGGGCGTCGTTATACCGCGTAGCCATTCTCGTCAATTGAAAGTGCGTGAGTACTCATAGCCACTTTCTTACTCCTGCAGTACGAATGCTATCGTACTACGATTTGGCGCTCGCTCGTGGCTGCTTTTGCGGGGCGGGTTTTTTGCCACTCGTTTCAGATGCGGGATACGCGTAATGCCGGCGGAACAGATAGTATTGCAGGATACCGACAAGGTTCGAGATCAGGAAGTAAATTGCTAACCCCGACGCATACGTCAACGAGAAGAATCCCATCATCAGCGGCATCATCAGCGTCATCTGTTTGTTCATCGCTTCAGCTTGTGCATCCAAGGCCGGGGGTGTGATCAACTTTTGATAGAACCACGACGTGGCGACAACGAGGATCGGCAGGATGAACAAAGGATCGGGCAATGCCAGGTCCAGCCAGAGGAATTGGCTCTTCAAAGGGATGAGCGAGCTGAAGCTTGGAATCCACCGGTAAATGTCCTTAGGCAGTTCCAAGAGTTGCAGCGGCGTGCTGGCGAGCGCGCGGATAATGGCCTGATAAAGGCCGATCATCAAGGGTAACTGAATCAGCGAGGGAAGACAGCCGCCGAGTGGGTTGATGCCCAGTTTGCGTTGTTCTTCCATCAACTTCTGCGGATCGTCCTTGTACTTCTTTTGGATTTCTAACAGCTTGGGGCGCAATTCTTGTTGCTTGCGAGCAGCCCGTTGCTGTTTCAGCATCAAAGGTGTGACGATGAGGCGCAGCACCAGTGTGACCAGTGCCACGGCAATGATGGTTTCGTTCCCTAGATACTTGTACAGGAGCAGCAGCAAATTGAGAATTGGCCTAATAATGAGTACATCCCACATCGTCTATCTCCCTAATTTTCTGGCTCAGTGGAAGGATAATTCCACGTGATTTTACCGGTAGCCAGTTCGAATGCCTGGATGCGTTCGTCTACCAGGATCGGCATCGTGTACAAGTTTACTTCATCCGCTGCCAAGTCGCCCGGCAGCCGTCCTGGATTGCGCGCCACCGTCCCCCAGTTCATCTCCGCGCCGGTGTCCGTATCGAGGGCATGGATGGTGCCTGTCTTATACCCTGCCACGTAGAGCAAGCTGCCGTCAGCGTTCAGGGCAGGACGACCATGAATTATGTCGTCAATCTCTGTGGGAGTACTCCATAACATTTCGTGCGTTTCCGTATCCAGCGCGTAGACGTAACCACCAACATCCGCAAAGTACAGTTTCGTCCCATCGGCGATGGGGGAAGCCCACAGCCAATCGTTTGCCGTGGTCGTCCAGGCGATTTGTTCCGTTGCCAGATCAATCTGGTAGAGCGTGCTGGAAAAGTCTCCCACCCATAAAGCGCCATCAATGTAAACCGGCGTCGCCGAGATAGCGCCATCCGTTTGAACATGCCAGCGTTCTGCACCTGTGGCAACGTCGACTGCGTAAAGGTTGTGATCAAGGGAGGCGATGTAGATGGTGCCCTCATAGAGGGTGTCTTCAATGACAACCGGGGTAGCCCACACGCGATCTTTCGTGGAGAATTGCCACGCCAACGCGCCATCCTCAAGGTTGAGGGCGTAGACGGAGCCATCCCCATTGCCGATGATAAACTTCCCGTCCGCCACAACGCCGCTACCGACGTATTGACCGGTGGCCTGCGTGAATGTCCAGAGCGGATCATCGGGCCGCTCAGCGGGCGATTCGCCTAAGGGGAGCGCGTAGACGGTTTGATCTTTGTATCCGGCGACTAAGAGAAGGCCATAGTCGCCATAACCCTCCGCCAGCACCGGAGTCGAATAGAAAAGCTGTTGTTGCTTTTGTGTTTCTTCGGGATAGCTCCACAGCAGCTTGCCGGTTTCGGTGTTGAAGGCCTGGACGTGTTCCAGGTTTGCTGCATAGATTATGTCACCGGCCACGAGCAGACCGGGCCAGCTTTCATGGCGTGCTCCGCCAGCACAACCGGTCAATACCGTCGCCAATAAGAACATTGCCAAACCCGCGCCGAATAAGCGCCCGCGCGCTCCGGCGTGGGATTTTTTACCTCTATAGAGGCGGTCAACGATCATCCGCCACAAGTTCATACTTCCTCCTGAAAGCGTGTGCGCGACCCTTTGCACCACACGCTAAAACTGATATTAAGGGACGGGGTCATATCCGCCTGGGTTGAAGGGATGGCACCGTGCAAGGCGTTTGAGGCCTAGCCATCCACCGCGCAAGACACCGTAACGTTCGATTGCTTCATAGGTATACTGTGAACACGTCGGGGTGAAACGACAGGAGGGGATAAGATGTGGTGAGATCGCGCGTTGATAAAAGCGCAGCAACCACAGTGCTACAGCTTTCATCTTTCGTCATCTTCCATCGAAGACATCCACAATCCTGCGAGATTTAGCATAGAATGAAGTGCATTTTCCACTTGAGGCTCTTTTACGGTGACCAATGCGGAGCGCGCCACTAAAACCAAATCCCACCCGGTGGCGATGTGTGGATAGAGATGCCGAGTTGCTTCACGCAACAAGCGCCGTGCCCGGTTACGGGCCACGGCGTTGCCGACTTTTCGACTGGCGGTAATGCCAACGCGGACATGATCCAGATCATTCGGGAGCGCCCACAAAATGAACCAGGCATGCGCCCACGACCGTCCAGCGGACCATATACGCCGAAATTCTTCCGGACGGCGCAGGCGCATTGCTTTCTGCCAATTGAGGTGCTCCAAAAGGGCTATGCACGTTCGTGAAAAAAGATCTACGCACTTAGTCGCGACGGCGCGGGCGTTGTGCGGCTTCCTTCCAATTCAGACGCTTTGCTCCTCCCAGGCTCACTGCAACTAGCTTGCGGCGGCCTTTAGCGCGGCGACGTTTCAGAGTATTGCGTCCCCCTTTGGTGCTCATGCGCGCGCGGAACCCGTGAGTGCGCATTCGCTTGCGTTTCTTAGGTTGATAAGTTCGTTTAGGCATTGTCGTTTACTCCTCTTTTTATAGCATCATCCCCATATTGAGGATGCTAAACAGTTGTTGATCTAAGCTTGATCCTTACAGTGAAAACCGCGCGGTCGCCCGCGTGGTTTTCAGGATCGGCTTCAGAGCAGACGTATTATACCTTAAGGGATAAGTAAGTCAATCACGCTTTCACATACTTGACACCCCTTGCTCTGAGAGTAGCATATGCCTGTAGTACTACGACAGACTTTTGTCCTGTGAGGTTATCCATGGTGAATATTCGGCAACTGCTCCCTGGCGATGAAGCTGTTCTGGCAGCCTTCCTGCTACCACGTCTGGAAACGTCCATGTTTCTAATCAGCAATATGCGCGAATCTGGGCTGGCATACGACGGCGAGCGCTACACCGGCGATTACGTCGCTGCCTTTGAGGATGGTCGTATCGTCGCTGTGATGGCGCATTTCTGGAACGGGATCGTCATCACGCAAGCGCCCGTTCATCTCGATGTGTTGTGGCGTAAGACGTTGATGGCATCGGGTCGTCCGCTCAAAGGCATTATCGGGCCACACGAACAGGTCATTGCCATCAAGGACGCGCTGGAACTGGAGCGTTATGAGCGCCAATTGGATCAGCGCGAAAAGCTTTACAGCCTTGAGCTTGCCGCTCTTCGTGTGCCGGAGGCTCTGACAACGAACCGGGTTGCGGGACGTCGCGCCCAAAGCTGCGACGTGGATGTTTTGACCCGCTGGCGCGTCGGCTACGAGATCGAGACGTTGGGCGAAGAAGAAAGTGAGCAGCTTTGGGCGCGGGAGCGCGCTGCAGCAGAACACGTTGTCGCCGATGGGAATACCTGGATGCTCGAAGCGGAAGGCCGCCCCGTGGCGACCAGCGCTTTCAATTCGCGCATCTCGGAGGCGGTACAAATCGGTGGAGTGTGGACGCCGCCTGAGTTTCGCCGGCGTGGCTACGCGCGTTGCGTCGTCGCGCAATCGTTGCTCGATGCTCGCGCGGAGGGCGCGCAGATAGCCATTCTGTTTACCGGCGAAGACAACATCCCCGCACAGAAAGCCTACACCGCGTTGGGATTTCGCCGTATCGGTGACTATTATCTGTTCATGCTGCGAGAGCCGCTTCACGTCACATTGTAGAGACACCGGCTTAATGGCAAACACGCAAACGCTGTCGAGTCGAGAGCGCGTGCATCTGGCGCTCGAACACCGGGAAACCGATCGTATTCCCATCGCGATGGTCTGTTCAGGCATCAATCCGCCAGCATGGCGCGAACTCGAAGCCTACTTGCAGCGCGAACGCGGTATCGATGTGCAGAACTATCTCGATGGCTTCATTGACATCCGCTCGGTCGAACC
>JBJYXQ010000489.1:2630-3714 GCA_046260035.1 Anaerolineae bacterium | reverse complement strand
GTCGTAGTCATCGGTAGTTCTCGTTGCCCCTTGTAGACCCTAAAGGTCTTGTTATGGCCTGGCTGTGCCAACTGCGTTTGTTTTTCGTCATATCTCACTTGATTGGAAGGTTTTGTAGACCTTTAGGGTCTTTTACCTCGTCGGAGGTAGTTCCAGGGTGGTTCCGGGTGTCAGCTTCCGCGGGTTGAGCAGGTGGTTGTGATCAGCGATGAGACGCCACTGCGATGGGTCTTCGTAGGCGGCGTAGGCGATTTGCGGCAGCGTTTCGCCTTGCCGCACGATGTGGACGCGGGTGTGGTCGGACGATTGCAGGTTCAGTTCCTTGAGCTGTTCTTCCAGCGTCTTGTACTGTTTTAACTTCAGCGTGATCGTCGCCCGCAAGGGAACGCCATCACTGTTAAAGAGCGTAAACTTCCGATCCACCGATTCGACGACGCAATCGAAGACGTTGATGGCTTTGCCATCGTAGCTCGCCGAAGTGTTGGGAAAGTTTTTCCCCCACGTGAGCCGGTAGACAGCTGGTGCGTGGCTCTTGGGGTCGATTTTGACAAAGCGATAGAACGGATCGGTCTTCTCGGTTACGGACTTGGCCTTCGATCCTGTACCATCATCCGTGGTATCGAAGAACAACTCCAGCGTTATTGTCTCGCTGTTGCCGCGGACAAACTGCAACACCGGGCTGTCCAGGCCGGGGATGGCGATCTCGGCAAACTGGTTGCCGGTGCTCAGGCTGTACTCGGTGGGATTGAATTGCACCTCGAAAGGCTTGCCGGTGGTTTGCGATTCTAGTCGCTCCCCTTTGGCCTTCTTGTTGAGGTCCAGTTTCTGGAACGTCATTTTCGCCATTAGTCAAGCTCCGCTGCGCGCCGGTCAATCTGCATGTCGCGCTCCCGGTCCTGTGTTTGTTGCTCCTCTTCGCGCAGGCGCGCGATCACCGCTTCCACGATCTGCTCCAGCACTTCGGGCGTCAGCATCGCCCGTGCGTCCGAGAGATGAACGTTACTTTCCAGGTTGTCGATCCGTACGTCCATAGGTTTTCCTAGAATCCCAGTGCGCTTGTGACCGAGGCCAGGGCTTTGCCCGG
>JBJYXQ010000489.1:0-2530 GCA_046260035.1 Anaerolineae bacterium | reverse complement strand
CCGCCTTCCGCGTAATCAAAGATTTCCAGTGTGGATTCCAGCCCCGAACATTCCGAGAATCCGCCCAGGGCCAGGCCCATCACGCCACTCTTGATGGTGCTGAAGGTACTGCTGTTGTCGATCAGCGCGATCAGAAAGTTGAACGCCGGTAGCGGATCCAAGCGTGGTAAGCCCATACGTTACTCCATGCGAACCTATGGTTCGCCTACCTCGACCGCCTCGACCGTGCGTCCTAGACGGAAGTGGATGAATTCGAAGGGAATCGTTGGCGCGACGGCGATCTCGGCGATAATCTGCCCACTGTCTATGACAGTAGACGGGTTGTTATCCTCGTCACATTTGACCTGGTAGGCCGCTTCAGGCACGTCGCCAGCGAGAGCACCCTGGCGCCACAGCGCGTTGAGGAAACCGTTCAGGCTGAAGGTCAACGCCTGTCTCAGAACCTGGTTGTTCGGCTCGAAAACTGCCCACTGGCTGGCGTCCTCCACTGCTTCCTCGATCATCGAAACCAGACGGCGCACGTTGAGGTAACGCCATTCCGGATCGCTGCTCAGCGTGCGCGCTCCGTAGACGCGGATGCCGCGTCCCGGCAGCAGGCGCAGGCAGTTGATGTGCAGCGGATTGAGGATGCCGTGCTGCGCATCATCCACCACCGCGGTGAGCGCCTTGACGCCGGAGAGGACGTCGTTGGCGGGTGCGCGATGTACCCCCTCGTCCAGATCGGTGCGGGCGATCAGCCCGGCGACGTGTCCGCTAGGCGGTACTGAGATCACGTCGCTGCGAACCGCAGGCTCGACGCTGTCCTCGCGTTTGACGATTATCCACGGGTAGTAGAGCGCGCCATATGCCGAATCGAAGCGCGCGCGCCAGGTCTGGATAGCCTCCAGGCTCAGCATCTCCGGCGGCGGATCGAGCAGCGCTACGCGGTACAGACCTCGCTCGCCCTGCCGGAGCATCGCCTCCTGCACGTCGAAAATATCGTCCAGGCTCAGCGCCGGCGGCAGCGCGACAGGAACCATAAAGAACTGTGCTGCATCAGCCGGGAGAACGAGGCGCGACTGCGCCGTGATCTCGGCGCTGTAGTATCCATCGCGCTGCAAAATCACCGTGACGCGCCCGACGGGCAGTTGTTGCAGGGTGAAAATCCCGTCCGCTCCGGTGAGGACGGATGGCAGCGCGCTCTCCAGTGCTTGGACGCGCACCCCGGCCAGGGGGACATCGGTATCCCCACGCTGTTCGAGCACGATGCCGCGCAGTTTTCCCGCGGGAGGCGGTTCCAGTGTCTGGCACGGCAGCACTTCGGTCTGCGCGCGCGGACGGACAGTGGGCGCGACGGGACGCAGCACCAGATCGGGCGCGGCGAGTAAGCTTACCTCGTCGACCTTTGCCAGCGCGTCCAACGCTGCCAGGAAATCGGCTTTGTCCACCGTTGCCAGCCCATCGAAGCCGCCGAGAAGCGGTGCGCGGTCGGCGTCCGCGGGCCAGCGGGCGGGATCACGCCATGCGCCGCCATCCCAATCGACGAGCACTTCGACATCCAGCAGATTGCTGGCTGTGCGTAGAATCTCGGCAACGTTGCGGCTGTGTTCGGGGGAGAGGCTCATCCCCAGGTGACGCTCCACGATCTGCCCGTCCTGGTGGACGAGAAGCGAGAACTCGACCGTTTGTAGATCGAACTCGCACGTCAGGTCGAGGTCGCCCGGCCCTTGGATAGGCGTATCCCACCTGATGAGCTTGCGGTGCGGGTCGATGGCGACGACGCGCCGGTATTCCGACACGTTGGCCTCTTTCTGGTGGATGGCGACAACCGATCCAACCTGGAAGCCGCTCAACCCGGCGACATACGTGGTCAGGCCGTCCGCCGGTTGGCTGCCCAGCGTCTGGGTCGCGCCCAGGCTTGCGGGCTGCACCGAGACGGAGAGGCGATTGGCCCATGCACCGGGATTCTCATAGCGCGCCGGATGGCCCTCATCGACCTGCGGCGCATTGGTGGCGGCATCGTGCAGCTTGCCGTAGCTGGCGAAAAGCCGCAACGAGGGCGCGCCATCCGCCCCAGGCAAGACAACGTCGGCCACATGTGCTGCATCGGGATCGGCAACACGGACAATGTGGCAGGCCGCGCCGCCGTTCTCGAAGAAGCCGCGCACGGCATAGGCCAGGTAGCCATCCGGCAGCGGCACGCCAAAGGTCGCGACGAACTGCCGCCATCCTGTCACCTTGACAGGGATGAGCAGTGGTCCCCGCTCCGCGTAGCCGGCAAAGGCTGCGATGTCGGTGCGGAGCGGGCCAACCGCCGGCCGGCTACGATCGACCGTTTCAAAGTAAACGCCAGGTGTCGTATACATAGGTTCTTATATCGTTTTTGCCTCACCCGCGACTGATGAAGTTTTACAAATTAGTTCGGCAATGTGTGTCGCGGCTTTCCCGACTGAAGTCGGTGTATACAAGTACACGCCGGCTTCAGCCGGTTTCTTTCGGCGCATGTAATTATCGGGAAAAATATTTACGTCAACTCAAGCCCTTCGTGGGC
>JBJYXQ010000488.1:0-5009 GCA_046260035.1 Anaerolineae bacterium | reverse complement strand
AAAGTCTCTGGGTGCAGGCGGTATACACCATCTGCGTCGTAAACCCAAATCTGGTCCTCAATGGTTGCAGGATGTCCCCTGAGGAGGGTATCCCAGGTCGTTGCACCAGACTCCGTTATCGTCCACAGTGAAGCGGTTCTGCTCAACAACGCAACGACCAGATAATCGTCTCCTAATGCCCAATGCTGTGGCCTCCCGATGGACCCATGTTCCCACAATCGCTGGCCTGTTGATGAGATGCCAAACGTCTGCCGCGTGAAGAAAACTGTTACACCGCCGCCGGGTAGGGGCAATAAGGTGGATAGGCCTCGCGTGCCGAGTTTGATATCCCACAGCGGTGTCAGAGAGCGCTCAGAATCGGGAGATGCATTCCGGGTACCCTCGTCGTCCGGCGGATCGGGGATACCAAAGGCACGCAATGTACCATTTCGCTCGGCGACGTAGATCTTCGAACCGTCAGCGTTGACCATAACGGTAGCCGACGTCGTCGAAATGGGTTGGCGCCAGCTTATGCTGCCATCGGAGAGATTGATGCCCAACACATCCGTGTCTTCCAGGATGCCGAACGTGCCATCACGTAATTCGCCTAAACTTTGCCAGGAAGTAGATGTGGTGGACTGTGTCCAAACGACGCCGGGTGAAGTCGCGATCCGGTAATCCCAGATGAATTGCGACGGCGGTTCCCAGCCGGCAAGAAATGGATCGCTACCCCAGTATCCCGGTCCCGGACGGTCCGGCATGTGCGTGCGAATCTCAAAGTGGAGATGCGGGGCTCCGCGCGGGTGTCCAATCTCGCCAATGACATCGCCGCGCACCACGCAATCTCCTGCGCGGAGAACGACGCTCGGTGGATCAAGATGTCCGTAAAAGGAAAGGCGATAGCTACCATCGGGAAAGGTGTGGCGTATGACCACTGTACCTTGATCGACACCCCAGCCGTTCGGCGCGGCGTAGGTTACCTGTCCATGGCCGATGCTGTGGACGGACACCCCAAAGTTCGCATCCTCACCCAGTAAACGCCACCAATCCTCGCCAGCGTGATATCCCTCAAAGTGAGGGCGGTAGTCGCCGAAATCTTGCCCGCCTACCGCGACACGCAGTGCATCGGGGGGATCGAGAGGGAAATCGAGCACATCGACCACACCGCAAGGTGCGCCGGCTTGCGGCGTCGGAGCAAATAAACGCCCGCTGCGCAGATCACCAGATACCGACATCGGCTGTGCGGTGGGGGTCGGGGTGGGCGTCTCTGTAGGTGTTGGGGTAGCGGTGGGCGTGGGTGTCATCGTTGGTGTTGATGTCGGCACGTGGGTTGGCGTAAACGACGGGGATGGAGAGATAGTTACAGGCGTATTTTCAAGAAGCAGTTGCTTTTGCCTGCAACCAGTAAGCAGTATCAGCGTTGCGACGATAACGAGTGTTCTTTTCATCTTACGGCGCAATTTCAGTCCATTGTCCCTTTATGTTGCTCATCTCTAAAACCCAGGTGTCCCGTAAATCGGTGAAATCCTCTTCGAGACCGCCAAAGAGTAGCACAACATTGTGTGCAGTATCGTAAGCCATCGCAGCGTTCACCCGGGGTGAAGGCGCGATTCCCGTGTCGATCCTGATCCAGGTCTTGCTCTTCATATCCGTCACCCACGTATCGTTCAGGAAACCGCGCGCACCGTTGCCGCCGAAAACGACGATCTGATCGTTTTCTACATTGTAGATTGCCTGGTGCCAATATCTTGCCGGAGGTTTACTCGTATATTCCAGCGTTTTCCACGTGTTACTCCGATAATCGTAGTGCCACAGCGTGTCTTCGTACCAATGTGAAGTGGATACTCCATTCTGGTAGGCTGAAGCGTGACCACCCCATAGGAGCACCTGATGATTCGTGCTGTCGTATAGCATTGTCTGGCCATACATAGTGGGAGGAGAGGATACGGGCAGCATCTCGGTCCATGTATCAGTTTCCGGATCGTAGGCCCAGGTATCATCATACAAATCCCGGCTGGATTCCAATCCATAGCCGCTAAACAGAATCACGACGTGGTTTTCTTCGTCATACACCATCCCGGTGTCGCTTCGAGGGGGTGGACTGGTCGCTGGTGAGACTTCGCGCCACTTGTTCTCCGCAATGTCATAAATCCACGTATCACCGAGACGCTCCTTGGCAATGCCGCCAAAGAGGATAAGCTGGTGGTGGTCAGGATCATAGACCATCGCGGCGTTGCCCCTTGTCGGAGGACGGGGATGGGGGCGAATGAGCGACCAAGATTCCGTTGCATAGTCGAAAGTCCAAAGATCGTTGCGATAAGCTGTCCCAAATATCCCTTCGTAGCGTCCGCCAAACAAATAGGCTTTGTTCTCCGTCGGCACAAAGACCATGCTGGCAGCATAACGGGCGGGTGGGGACGCTCCTACACTCATAGAACCGGAACAGCTCACAAGCCACACAACCATAATAAGGCGTAGCCATCTCAAGGACCGCAATTTTGTCATCATTTACGCACCTGTGCTACGATATAGTTCACTTCTGCACGGCGGGTAGAATGTAGCGCGTGAGGATTTCTTCTGACGGATCCTCAGAGGCGTAATTGCCACCTGTGAAAACGACGACCATCTCCAAATCGGGCAACACAATGATTCTTTGCCCGCCCCATCCCTCCGCAGAGAACGCATCCACAGCGGTGGATCTTACGCGATAGGTTTCCAACCACCACTGGTAGCCATAGCCGCTCGTCGATGAGTGGGTGACGTGCTTCTGCGTGGATTCGGCAATCCACGCCTCCGAGACGATGCGCTGGCCTTCCCAAACGCCACCGTTCAGGCACAATTGGCCTAGCTTTGCCATATCCCTGGGCCGCAATTGGAGGTCACCGGAAGCGAAGACCATATCATCGTTGATGAATTTCCATTCATAGTCGCTGATACCCAACGGCGCAAACAGGTATTTTTCTGCGAAGATATCCATTCTCTGGCCAGTGGCAGCCTGAATGATTTCCCCGATCACGTTGGTGTCACCGCTGCTGTAGTGGAATGTCGAGCCAGGAACATTGACAATCGGCTTGGAAAGAATGTACGCTACAGGATCAGCGACAATATGCATCTGCACGATGTCATTTTGCAGATCGCTGAGGGGAACTTCCGCACCGTTCCACTGCAACCCGGATGACATGGTGAGCAAGTGTTTTAGTGTAATGGTGTCTTTCTGTGCGTCACTCAAATGGGTATATTTAGGAAAGAAGGCGAACGCTTTCTCGTCTACACTTTGAAGCGCATCCTGATCCAGGGCGATGCCGACCAGGATCGAGGTGACGCTTTTGGTAACGGACGCCAGGTTGTGGCGCGTCTCCGGTCCGTATTGAATGGCTTCGCCCTTGAATTCAGGGCTGTCGTAGTCCCACTCGTAGCCGTCAAAGTATGCCTCAAAAGCCAGTTTCCCATCTTTGACGATGAGGATGCTGTCCACATTCTGATATCTCTTATCCTGGATACGCTCGACAACTGCGCTGAGCGGCGACTCGTTCAAGCCCACGTCGGCAGGGGCAGCTGTCTGCCAGCCGTCACCGGTCTGTTTCGATGATGGCTGCGAGGTGCAGGCCACCAATCCTATGATGCAAAGTAAAACGAACCATAATCTTGGTTTCATTGCTCTCCTCCACACACTTCCTGATCTTGATTCACGTAAATTTTTCCTCGATCAGTTGCACTGCGTTTTCGACGCCGGTCTCGGAGCGAATCCTTTCACCCAGGTGCGAGGCTGTTGTATGTAGCTTTTCGTTTCGCACTAACTCGTCTAGGGAGGCAGCCAGTCTTTCCGCATCTAGCTTCGTCCGCGGAATGGACTGTGGACCAGTCCCTAGTTCATAAACGCGCTGTCCCCAGTAAAATTGGTCTGCGATGTGCGGGATGACGAGCGCCGGTATGCCGGCTCGAAAGCCAGCCGAAGTCGTTCCGTAACCGCCGTGGTGTACCACACCCGCGCAGCGAGGTAATAGCCAGTCATGGGGCAATGAACCGGTAGCATAAATAGTGGGTGGTAGCATCAATTGTCTGATCCCTACCTCCCATCCCTGAATGATTGCCCGAACATCGGCCCGTTGGATCGCATTCACAAACAGACTGGCGGATTCTAGCGCATCTCCCTCTCCCAGGCTCATTGCGCCCAAGCTTACTAATATTGGCGGAGCTCCTTTTTCAAGAAAGGCTAACAAGTCTACGGGTGGCTCCCACCTGGTTGGCGTTTTGGTAAACCAATATCCCACGACCCGATGCTGAGGTTCCCAAAGCGGATTGGGCGCAAAGACGGCTGGGCTGATCGGTATAAGATTGAGACGCGTCGATGTGAATCCTTCTTTCCCCACAGGGGTTAGTCCTTGCCGCCTGCGAATGCGATTGAGCGGTTGGGTCGTTATCAAGTGTACCAGCCCGTCTATCGCGCGGTAAGCCATCTTTTTGAGAAGGGGACGATTCGGGGCATCCCAAGGGATGGCCCAGGGCATCAAGGTGACGCTCAGATAGGGCAGATGTGATAGCTCTGCTTCGTTCTTGCCTGCCGCCACGGCCGTTGGGACAACGACCAGATCGACATCCCGGCACAGGGTCAGAATATCTTGGTGGGAGTGCTCTAGCATTTTGAACCCGAACCGCATCCCTTGTATTAGCCCGATAGCGGTATTGCGGGCTTGATGACGTATACTTGCCACTTCCTGGGCGAGGTCTATATCCGGCCCTATGGGAGCAAACGTTACACCGTAGGATGTGACCAGTGCTTTCATCACCGGATGAGAGGCGAGTGTGACGCTATGCCCGGCCCGCATTAGCCCTTGAGCCAAGGCGATAAAGGGTTGTACGTCTCCTCGTGAACCAATGGTTGGGATCAGGATTTTCATTTCTCGCTTCCCTTAGAAGATCGGCTGGATATCAAACTTCTCAACTAGGGCGTGCATGTCCGCATCACTTGGTTGTCTCTCGAAGCGACTGGCAGCTTCTAGTACTTTGGGCACAAGTTGCATGTCTCCCGC
>JBJYXQ010000487.1:0-3954 GCA_046260035.1 Anaerolineae bacterium | reverse complement strand
CGTACCCGGCTTCAGCGGAGACATCGCCCAGGTACTCGTTGAAGGAAAACGTCTGTCCCGGTTTGATGATAATGCCGTTGAATTTGGACGCGCCCAGGCGGATGTTCCTGTCACGCGCAGAAGAGGAACCGGTAAAGTACGATTCACCGACGGCGACCTCTTCGATGATGCCCAAATCGGCGGCGGTGATTGTATCAGGATAGTCGGGTGGCGTCTCGTTAAGCACCAGCGGGACATAGTGCTCGCCATCGCGCAACATATCATTGATGCGCGTAATGGACGCGGCAACGTCCATCTCGCGCCCGGTGACGCTCGGCGCTTCATACACCAATTCAAGCGTCGCCGTGTCAAAATGGAACGTGGCGTTCACCGGCTCGCGGAACAGCGCCAGCGCCAACGGACCGAGGAACTCGGCCAGCGCTGCTTCATCCAACCCCACGCTGACGCCATCTTCTCCAACGAGGATGAGTAACATGGACGCCATCACGTCCGGCGTCATCGTCCAGGGGCCAGGGTCGCCCTCGCGGGGATTGGGAACCAACAGGGTCAAAGGCTCAGCCAGGACGTTCTGAGCAACGCCCAAAGCCTGCTGGGCACGCGCGTCAGGAATCTGCGGAGATATCTTGGTCAGCACCGGGACGATCTCTACCGACTCCAAAGCGTACAGGTGGGGCAGGAGCACTTGCAAGGTTGCGGAGATGTCCATCTGCCGCCCTTCGAGGCTTGGCTCCAGTTGCAGTTCTGCGCCGGTTCGGCGCACCTGTGCATTCTGCCCTGGCTGATACAGTTCTTCGGCGATGGTCTGCAGTTTCGCAAGGCTCTGCTGTTCATTCCAGGACAACACCGGCGCCAAGGTTACGCCATCAAGCATGATCTTCAGACGTCCGGCAAGGCCACTCTGATCCTGGTGGCCCACCGCCGTAGCCTGGGCGAGGGTTGCCTGGGTATCAACCATCATACCCAAATCAGCCGGAGAGAACGCCCAACGCTGTCCCTCCGGCCCGACAATGACGATATTTGGTTGTTGCAATGGCAGCTCAGCTTGCAGGTGCGGCAGTGCTTCCTCGGGTGACATACCCCCGAGAGAGATGTTCCACACCCATACACCCGGGATCAGGCGCTGCTCCATACCCGGCCCCAGCATCCAACCAATCACCATCACTGACGCCAACAATACGATGGTTAACACAATCAATAAACGCGACATTATTGTTATCCTTTGTTAGCCGTCAGCTCTAGGTCTGCAAAATTGTACAGTACAATCTTAACAGCACTACTTGCTTCCTTGCCAAGAGCTGATAGCTGACCGCTGATAGCTAGGCTACAAACCAAGTTCAGCTAAACAGAGCGCTAACGCTCCCCACAGTCTAACATCATTCCCCAGTTGCGCCAGAACGATGCGAGCATGGCCGCGATAGGCGGCTGGAGTACGTGCAGCGAGCGTCTGGCGCATAGGACTGAGCAACACATCGCCAGCATACTGCACCATGCCATCGAGCACAAACAGTGCGGGATCAAACAGATACATCATGTGGATGAGTGCCATCCCCAAACAGGCACCGACGTCCTTCAGAAGCGGCTTTGCCAGGGGATCACCCTGCCGTGCGGCATCACACAACCTCTCGACGGTCAAGGCCATCGGATTGTTGCCAAGCCCCTCCATTAGCGCGGCACTCGCGCCAGCCCCAAGTCGTGTCCGCGCATACTCTAGAATCGTTTCGGTGGAAAATAGCTTCTCCAGGGTCATCACCTTGACCTCTGGTGAAACCAGGGGGCATTCCACAAGGAGCTTACCGACCTCTCCGCCCATACCATTTCCACCGGTGAAGAGTTGATCTTGAAAAATCATCCCGGCGCCCAATGTGTCGGTCACGGTAAAATAGACGAGATCAGATACCCCCCGCCCCACACCAAAACGCCACTCCCCTAGCACGGCGGTGTCCGCAGCCCTGGCGACGAAAACAGGGACTCCAAGACTTTCCACCAGTGCATCCTGCAGAGGCACATCCACCCAATCGGGGAACCCAGGCAGCGAACGCAGCACCCCATGCTTGTAATCCAACACGCCTGGCGTCGAAACACCCACCGCAGTGATCCCGTTGTCCAGAGGCAAAACCTGGCGAATGGCGGAACGTATGCTACGCAGCCCGGCATCAACGCCGTCTCCCAGATCTGCTCGCAGCGTTACCCGTGCCTCCTGGACACCTTCGGCCAGATAACGCGTGGCCCGGATCTCATTTTTGTTAAAGGCAACCGCAACAAAACGTAATGGCATTGAATGGCTCCGTTAATTTAGATTTCCGCACTATGGCGCAGCAACCGACGTCTACGCCAATCAAGAACTTCATCCGCCGAGAGTGTATTGAGCAAGTGGTGCGGCTCGACCCAGCCGCGTCGCGCCATCGCCACGCCGAAGTCGAGCACCGCAAAGCCGTCTCGATCGTGCGCCGAGGAACTGATCGCCAGAGGAACGCTCAACGCTGTCGCGCGGCGCAGGTATATGTCGCTCAAGTCCAATCTTTGGGGCCACGCATTGATCTCGACTGCCACACCATAATCCGCGGCAGCCTGTAGAACGGCTTCCATATCCAGATCAGAGCTGCCGCGCTTGCCCAGGAAACGCCCTGTGGGATGGCCGATCATATCGACGTAGGGATGACGTATCGCTGTGAGCAGGCGGGCGGTCATCTGGGTCTGCGGTAAACTGAAATCGGTGTGGAAAGAGGCAATGACGAACTCCATGCGCGCCAGCGCCTCGTCCGGCCACTCGAGCGTTCCATCGATTTGGATCCCTACTTCCACCCCCGCGATGACGCGGAACTCACCGTTGAAGTGCCGGTTGATCCGCGCGACCTCGACCAACAGCGCATCACAGGCCTCCGGCCACATCCCGTCATGCCCGGCGTGATCGCTGACGATAATATAGCGCAACCCTGCCGCGCGCGCCGCACCCACCATCTCCTCCAGGCTGTTGTCGCCATCGGAGAAGGTGGTATGGCACTGAAAATCACCCTGCAGGTCATCCCGCATCACCACGCACGGCAAATGCCCTTCAAGAGCAGCCGTTATCTCACCGCGATCCTCGCGCAGTTCGGGGATAATCCACGGCAATCCTAGTGCAGCGTAAACCTCAGTCTCTTCAGCACATACGCGAACAGGCAGCCCATCTTCGTCACCCAAACGGTGAAAACCGCGCTCGTTGAGTGCCAATCCCTGTTCGCGCGCGATGGCGTTCAGATGCAAATTGTGCGCGTGACTTCCCGTCAGGTATTGCAGCGCCGATCCCCAACGTTCCGGCGGAACAACCCGCAGATCCACTTGGACGCCATCGCTCGTGCGGATCGCCGCCTGCGTCAGGTCCTCCGCCATCACCGCATCGACCATCGGCAAGTCGCAGAATCGCGCGATCACCGACTTCGGCGCTTCGGTCGCCACCAGCAGGCCCAGGTCGCCCAGAGACTCGCGCATGCGGCGCAGACTCCCCACCGGCTCTGCCGCGAGCACACCGGGCACAGCTCGCAACGTATCCAAGATATCGTTTATCAGAGGCAGGGCCATGCCCAGTGGAATTCGCTCGGAACGCTGGCGCTGCCACGCGCGAATGTTCTCCAGAATCTTTTGCTCGATGACGGGACCAATGCCCTTGATCCTGTGCAACTGTCCGGCACTGGCCGCGCCAGCCAACTCCTCCACGGAGGTAATACCCAATTCCTGCCACAGCAACCGCGTGCGTCGCGGTCCCATCCCAGCAATATTCAAGAGGCTCAGCAAACCTGGTGGAAGTGCCCCCTGAAGCTCTAACCCGTCACCGGGCGTTTCAAAACTAGTGGCTAACTCCCTGCTCTGCTCGTTCATGGCCGCCTTCCTTTCGTATCAGCGCGCTCATCAAACTACAGTTCTATTATAGACAAGTTCGGTCTAAGGTGCAAATTTTCGGCATTGGAGAGGATGTTA
>JBJYXQ010000486.1:0-1837 GCA_046260035.1 Anaerolineae bacterium | reverse complement strand
CGCGGCGTTTTGCGTCTTTGTCGAAGTGATCCTCAATGCCCTTAACGCGCTCACGTGGGACTATGCGTGGTGGAGCGCCCGTATGCCGTTGACCATCTTTCTGGGAGGCTACTTCCACTTCTTCCTGGTCTCGTACTGGGTGCACGATATGAAGACGGTCAAGAGCAAAGCCATCACCGTCGGCAGTATATTCGCAGTTGATCTGTTGTGCGCGCTTGTCTTTGGCGTCATCCTCAAGTGGATCTAGATGCAAACAGATTGGCTTGTGCAGCAATTTTCGCAATTCGGGCGTGTACTCGCCATGATTTTGGGACTGAAAAAACGCCAGGAGTACCGCGCATCCCTTGAGGCGATCGAAGAAGCCCTAAACACACTGCTCGATCTGAACCTGGAAAAGCTGCGAGACGTTCCCCCGGCAGAGCTTTTCCATCGTTTGACCATCGCGGAGACGATGATGGTCGGGCGCGAGAAAGTGCTGTTTGCCGCCACGCTGCTCAATGAAGCAGGCGACGTCTATATGGCACAGGATCAGACGGAGGAAAGCACCGCGTGCTACGTCCAGGCATTGCAACTGCTGCTCGAATTGATCACGACTGACGATCTCGTCAGCCTACCCAACCATACACCTACCGTCGAAGATATACTCACCAAAATCGACCCGGAAGCTCTATCGCTCGAGACACAGCACGCAACTATGCGCTACTTCGAAAAAGTCGGTGCGTACGCGCAAGCAGAGGACAGGCTCTTCGCAATGCTTGAAACAGTTGCCGATGATCCTGAGGCAATAACAGACCTCATTGCTATCGGCAATCTGTTTTACGAACGGATACAACGGCAAAGCGATGCGGCACTGATCGCCGGGAATCTCGCGCGCAGCGAGATAGCGGCGGGTATGGCCGACTTACACAACTACCTCAATGGAGAATAAACGAGAATCTATGGAAATTCGACGGCTGAGTTGTTTGGAGGGGGCACGGCGTGCCTCCGGAACGGTGTTGGTCATCGACGTGTATCGCGCGTTCACCTGCCAGGCCGTGGCCTTCGCCCAGGGGGCGACGAAAATTCTACTCACGGACGACCGCGACGAGGCGCTGCGCTGGAAGGCCGAAGGGCGCGGCGACTATACAATGGGCGAGGTCAGCAACCTGATGACCTACGAGGAAACCGGCTTCGACTTCGACAACTCGCCGCGCAACTTTTACCTGCACGACGTACGCGGGAAGACGCTCATCCAGCGCACCAGCGCGGGCGTCGCCGGACTGTGCGCTGCCGCGCTGGGTGCAGACCGGCTTTACGCCGTCTCGTTCCAGGTTGCCGGAGCCACCGTCCAGGCTGTACTGCGCGACGCACCCGCCGTCGTCTCCATTGTGGCGATGGGCGCGTGGGAACAGCGCACCGACGAAGACGAGTTGTGCGCCTACTACCTGCACAACCGGTTGGAAGGTCGCCAGCCAGACAAAGAGGCCGTCAAAGCGTTGGTGCGCACGGGAAACACTTACGCCTGGTACACGCAAGATCACAACGACGGTTATCCCACCGACGGTGAAATCGGCCTACAAATCGACGCCTGCGATTTCGCCATCTTTGTGCAGCGTGAAGATGGCATCCTCGTCTCACGACCAGCCTGGCCCTAAAATGGCCAGACCTAGAGAACAAAGCCCTTCGGGCTAAAATCTAGCCCGAAGGGCTTTGTTCTTTTGGTGCGTGGGCTTCAGCCCCGCGCCCGAAACGATGACTACTCCACTCGCTCTGACACCCGATCTCTCATCGGGTGTCTCGCTTGGTCAGTTTATCAGGGAATCCACCATAACATCGAAATAATTTCCTATTTTTATAT
>JBJYXQ010000485.1:0-2270 GCA_046260035.1 Anaerolineae bacterium | reverse complement strand
CTGCCGGAGGCTAGCTCCTCACCTTCTGTCGTTTGCAGCGACCAGTGGATGGCACCTTCCCACGGTACTTGCAAGTCGCTGGTGACGTGCATCCCCATCAGTGTCCCTGTGTCTTCGATGGAGAGCAGTACCGGTGCGTAGAAGCGTTTCGCGGCGTAGTGCAATGTCTTCCAACGTCCGAAGTAGTCGATGCTTGCCCACGACGCTACGGGCCAGCAGTCGTTAAGCTGCCAGTACAACGTCCCGCTTACGCGCTCCATATTGCGCCGCCAGTGTTCCACGCCGAAGCGGATACCCTCCGCCTGCAGCAGTTGCGAGAGGTAGACGAGCGACGGAAAATCTTTGGGCATGCGGTAGTGGTCGGTCATGTGCCCGATCATCTTGCCGTTACCGGAAGCGTTGCGCTGGTGGTGCTCCATAATGTACGACGTCATGTTCCAATCGGCTTCTTCGGCGTAAGTGCGAATCGTCGCCAGGGTGGGGAGCGCCTGGAACCCGAATTCGCTCATAAAGCGCGGGTACTGTCCGCGATAGGCCGAGAAGGGCTTGCCACCGTGCCAAACGTCCCAATAGTGCGCGTCGCCGCGTTCCTGTCCGTGCGGGGGCTGGAAGGGAACGCCTGTCGAGGGAGAGCTGGGCCAGTAGGTGTGATCGGGGTCCTCGGCAGTGATCCATTCGGGCAGCAGGTGGTGGAAGAAGCGGTCATAGTCCGCCTTCAAGTCCGCGAATTCGGAGCGATTCCAGCCCCAAGCCACCCATCCTGCCTCCATTTCGTTGTTCCCACACCACAAGGCCAGACTGGCGCGGTGCCGTAGACGGCGGACATTCTCCACGGTCTCGACGTGCGTGTTTTCGATGAAGGCCTCATCCCACATCGGATAGACGCTGCACGAGTAGATGCAATCTTGCCATACCAAAATGCCGTACTTGTCGCACAGGTCGTAGAAGCGTTCTTCTTCGTAAAAACCGCCGCCCCACACGCGGAGCATATTCTGGTGGGAAAGGGCCGCATCGCGGATCAACCGCTCCAGAAAGGCGTCGGTGATGCGCGTGGGGAACGAATCCGCCGGAATCCAGTTGGAACCTTTGGCGAAAATCGGCACGTCGTTGACGACAAAGGTAAATGATTCGCCCCACGTATCGGGTTCGCGGCGCAGTTCGAGTGTGCGCAGCCCAAGCTGGTAATGCGCGGTGTCGCACGCGATGCCTTCGGCGAGCAGAAGGACATCGACCGTGTAGAGCGGCTGTTCGCCGTAGCCGTTGGGCCACCAAAGCTGCGGGTTATCAATTCGGACAGCGACCGTTTGTGAGTCACCCGCAACGGCGACCTGTGCGTGCTGCTCCGTCCCATCGATGCCTGTGACGCGCAGCAGCATTCTAAGCGGTGTGGATTCCCATTGTTCGATGGTGACGGTCGCTGTTACCGTAACTGCACCGTTGTTGTGCTGTTGCTGCAAGTGAACGTCCGTCATCCGCGCGTAGCTGCGCCCTTCGAGGCGGATGTCCTTCCAGATGCCGATCGGCGGCAGTTGCGGACCCCAATCCCAGCCGAATTGGCAGGGCGCTTTGCGTAGGTACGGCCCGCCCTCAATCGCCTGCGAGACGCCATGTAAAGGACGCTCTGCTTGTTTAGCGGCGATGTACTGCACTGGCGAGCGGAACAGGATCACCAGCTCGTTTTCGCCTTCATGCAGTAAAGTCTTCACGTCCCAGGTGTACTGGCGGAACATGTTGTCCGTCTCGCCGAGGCGCCGCCCGTTGAGTGTGACCTCCGCGAGCGTGTCCAGTCCATCGCAGACGAGAAAGATGTGTTGCTCCGCCATCAGTGCCGTGTCTGCCGTAAACACGCGCCGGTAGACCCAGTCACTTTCGGCGACCCACATTACGCGTTTTTCATTATCCGCCACGAAGGGGTCGGGGATCAAGTCCAGGGCCATTAAGTCGGTGTGGACGCCACCGGGAACGTGCGCGGGTAGCCACGTTTCCTCACTACTTTTATGGAACTGCCATTCACCAGTCAAAGATTGGATATGCATTATCGTCTCCTGTAAGAAAATGAGTTATGGGTTGTGTGTTGTGGGTGATTCGTAATTCGCAATTCGTTATTTGCCATGTGCTATACGCCATCTGCAATTTGTATGCGGGTGTGCGATTCCGCGCTTTCTACTGCGCCGAAGACCATGGCCAGGCTTTTGATGTTGTCGGTGCAGATCGTCTCAGGTGTCCCGCCGGTTTGCACGCAGCGCACAAACTCGCGGATGACGCCACTG
>JBJYXQ010000484.1:0-2498 GCA_046260035.1 Anaerolineae bacterium | reverse complement strand
ACGCCATCGCCATTGACGTCGCCGCTGGATAGGTACTCGCCCGCGCGCTGACCAGCGGATGAGCCAGAGACAATCGATGACCCACTCCAGGGTGACATATCGAGGCTGAGGGTCATCTCGGTAGCCCTGACAATGGCCGCGTTGGCCGGCATAGCGATAGGGCCGGAAGCATCGAAGTTGCCGAAGGCGAAGTCGGACCGTCCATCTCTGTCCAGGTCACCCATCGGCGTCAGCCCGGCGCCCAGATGAACGTCAGGCCCCGGACTGCTCTCCAGATACGAAGCGTCTGCGCTCGTCACCAGATCAACCGTGGCGGGCGCCTGGGGCCAGGCGTTTTCCGGACGGCGTCCATAGAGAAGGAACACACGCTGCTGGGCAGCGTTGGGGTCGCCGATCAGGAAGTCACGCAGCCCATCCGCGTTGACGTCGCCAACCGGCGAAACTGTCTGCAAGTCGCCCTGCGCGGTGAACAACGCCTCGGCGAAGGTGTCCAGGTCGACGGAAGCGACCGGCCACTCACTCTGCGAACGCCCACGGACCAGCGCTACCGTGCCAGTGAACGCGCCTGATCCCGGATAGGCGATCAGCACGTCGGACAAACCGTCGCCATCCGTATCGCCCAGGCCGGCCAGGTTGGGCGGCGCCGGCGAAGCGACCGTGGCATATGGCGAGCGCAAGGTCGCGCCAAGCTCGGGGACGCCCTGTTCGCGGCCCAAGTACAGATAGGCTATGCCAGCGCGGTCACCATCGTGGACCGCGCCCACCATAAAGTCGGACAGCCCATCGCCGTCCACATCGCCGGCTGCCGATACCGATCCGCCAAAGGCAACCGCGCGAAACACGTCCCATTGTCCATCGGCGTCGGCCAGGCTAAAGGGCGAAACCCATCCCCCACCACGGCGCCCCAGGATCAGGTAGGCCCGCCCCGCGTTCGAGTTGGCATGTGGATCACCCAACAGGAGATCGCTCACGCCATCGCCGTTTACATCCATAAAGCCCGCTGCTGCAGGCGCAAAACTGTGTACGCCCACCGCCTCGCCCTGGAAGCGGACGTCCGCATCTGCCATCGTGAGCGCGGCTGAAAAGCCACCCGGCTGGCCAAAGAACAGCCCGGCCTCCATGGGATCTGACACAGTGGACGGCTCAAGCAACACCACGTCGTCGATTGTGTCGCCGTTGACGTCGCCCACCACCAGCACGCGGCTGGCGTCGGCGGACGCCACGAAAACAGAGTCGCTATTGGCCAATGCCATCGATGCCGTATAGGGTGGATCTAGCGATCGTAGAAGGAACTGTGCCGTATCGTCGGCACGTCCACTCAGCGTCACGGTTGAGCTGGACGCGACCTGAGGCACGCGAGCGTAGACCGTGGGCGGCAGATCGTCTACAACAATCCTCAAGGTGTCGAAGACCGGACTCGCATTTCCGGCTCGATCCGTCGCACCCAGCTTCAGGTCATAGGTCTGTGTTCCATACGCGGCGGCGACGGGCACCGACATATCGTAGGAGAACGTGCTAGAGGACTGACCGGGCTGCGCTGCGGGTATCATCTCTACTCTGGGGGCGCTGTTGCCGCCGTTTATAAGCAGGACTGCTTCATCTACACCGGAGACATACCCACCCGATACACTATCACTCATGCGTCCCGTAAGACTTACGGTCGCTAGCGTCTCCGTCATCACGGTGGTAGACAGGTAGGCCGTGTTCCTGAGATCAAAGCTAGGAGTAGGAGGCGCTACGCTATCGACGCTCACGGTGATGGGAGTGGATGCTGGACCGGCTAGACCATACGCGTCCACACCATAGGCCTGGATTAGGTAGACATCATCAGCCGGCGGCGTCCATGGATACAGCCAACCGCCTCGCTGCCAAGTGGCCAACTGCCAGTCACTTCCAATGCAGTCTCGCGTGGTCTTGGCGCACACGAAGACTTTTGAGACCGGCTGGGGATCGGAAGCGCTGCCTTCCAGGATGGTCGTGCCGGTGACGATTGCGCCGGCCCGCGGATTGTCCACCTCTACCGTAGGGCCACCGAGGTTGATGGCCAAGGGCGCAGAACCGCTCAACACATAGGATGCGCCCAGATGTGAGTAGGTCAGTTGGGCGGTCACCGTCATCGGCTCGGTAAGTACGTCCGGTAGACCCTCTAGCTCTGCCTCCACGTACCGGCCGTACCAGACTGGCGGTAGAGACCAGGTGTATACTAGCGGCCCGCTGCCGGGTTGCAGTGTACCATCGTTGTTGCCGGCAAAGTGCTGAGGTTTCAGCGAAGCCCACAGACTCAGACTGGACAGGCTCACTGGCAGCGTGATGGTCAACTGCGCGTCCAGCATCGTCCCTTCGTCATTCGGCCACGGCGAGGTCTGAATCGAGATACCGGTGCCGCCGCCAGCAAGCAGGTACGGGTCAATGGTTAGCTCGGGCGGCTCGTGGGGGATGAGATCGTAGCCGTTCGGACTGGTGAGCTTGTTCTTCTCTTGCAGATCCATGCGGTAGTC
>JBJYXQ010000483.1:0-2474 GCA_046260035.1 Anaerolineae bacterium | reverse complement strand
AAGCAATTCAGGTAGCGGGAGATTGTCGATAGCACCTATGTCGCCAGCACCGAAGCCAAGAATATACAAAACCTCTTCTCCGATATTCTTGATAGCATGGGATTCACCTGTTCTAGTCAGAATAGCGTCTCCAGCCTCAAGGACCTGACGTTTACCATCCTGAAAGTTCTCCGCTCTGCCAGAAAGAATATAAAGAATCTCGACATTGTCGCTATGCCGATGGTGTCCAGCATAAGCCCCTGGCTCCAATTCAAGATCAAAGAACAACAAAGAAGAGCCAAGTTCCTTCGAGAAAAAGATGTGAGCTAGCCCCTTGCCCTTACCTTCGTGCAAGTTCAACACTTCTCCTTGTTCACTTACCCTCTCTATAACAGCCATCAGTCACCTCCCTATTATTACAACAAATCCAAACGGAGCAGTGCCCGTATCGCCGCCAGTGTCTCCACATCCTTGCGCGATTCCTTCCCCCAAGAACCATCGGCATTCTGGGCTTCTGCAATCCACGGCAGGGCACGCATAAGGATAACGTGGGATGCGGGGTGATCGTAGCGGGCAACGGCCTCCAGGATGCCGATCTGTGAGAAGCCGGAGCCGTAGCTCTCCTCAGGGAATGTCCCACCAGCGCGCTGAAGGCCCGCGAAACGCCATAGATGCGCCTCCGCGAAGCGGCGTGCGACGGGATGCTGCACCCCGCTCAACGAACGCGTGGTGATGAACTCACATCCCTGGACGTGATCGGGCACGGTCAAATCATAGACGTCACCGTCAGGCTTTACCGTATGCGCAACACGAGACGGTGCATCGGGACCAGTGAGCCATTTGAGGTCTCTGAAGCCGCCGTAGCGATACTGCGCAATGCAGGCCTGTTCGAAATCTGGCAGCTCATCTTCAGTGAGTGGTTCCGTGCGCTTCCAATCGCTCAAGCCGTGCTGGTACCCGCACTCACACCACTCGTTGGTCGTCAGCGTGCGCAGCGCGGTTTGAACACGCTCGTGGTCTTCGTATCCCAGCTTCAGCAGCGCCTCGATCACCAAACCGTTGGGCCACATAATGCGCGGACCGCAGGGTTTTTGGATGAGGTCATCGCCCGATATCACGCGTTTTTTCTCCGAAGTCAGGATTTTCCGGAAGCGTCCACCCTTGCCCGCCTGCCGCGAAGCGACGACCTGAGCCTGCTCCTCGACGAGGTCATCGGCAGCAAACCATTGTCCGGGATTGTGCTCCGACTGTGGACGCGCCGTCAGCCAAGCGGCGGCGCGCTGGATAGGCGCATCGTCCCGCGTCAATCCCAGGGCGGCCAATTCGCGCAGATTGCGCGCCGTGAGCAACACGTTGCCATCCCACGAGCCGTCATCGGCCTGCGCTGACAGTCGCGCTTCAATCAAACGCTCGCGCAAGGCATCATCGCCGGCATCAGCACAATCCAACAACTTACGCGCTTGCCACACCGGGAGCGATTCCCGTCCCTGGAGAAAGCTGCGAACATCGTAGTGAAGGTGTATATCTGCGTGTCGTGCCTGCAATTGAGGCAGTAGCACATCTGGCATTGGATTCGTGTAGGCGATGCGCACCAATGCGTGCGGCGTCTCAACATCGGTAACGTGAGGGAAATCGCCGGGGTGTTCTTCGACCGTCATCCGCTTCAAGGCCACTGCGCTGTCCGGCCGGGACACAAAAGCCAGTAACGCGCCGGGGGACAAATCCAGAGTTTCCAACACACTGGAAGGCAATGTTATTCGAGTGCCGCGCAACATCACCGCCTGCGCGGTTGCGGAGGGCTTGCCAACGAGGCGGACCTCATCCTGCACATCGACATAAAGCGCATCACCCCCTAGGTGCTGCTTAACAGCCTTTCTGACGCTTACTTTGCCATCGCGTGCCACGGTTGTGATTGCCAATACTTGCGGATCCATCAAATCAACTCCTTTACTCCACGCGCTCAAATACCCTTACGTAATCAATGATGTACGGTTGCGGGAAGATGCTGTCATCCACACCTTCCTGCCCGCCCCAACTGCCACCAATCGCCAGGTTGAGGATGAGATACTGCGGCGCGTCATAGGGCCAGGCGTCCACGCCGGTATGCTCGTTCTCGAAGGTGAAGTACTTGTATTCATCGATGTAAAAGTCGATGCGGTCCTCAAACCACTCGACGGCGTAGATGTGGAACTCTTCGAAAGGGTCTGGTCGGTAGAGGCTACCGCCTCTGGCGGTTCCCTTCACATGGTTGTACGCCTCGGTATGGATATTGAAGTGGACCCTCATGGAATCAAAACCGACGTTTTCCATTATATCGAGCTCACCGCTGCGGGGCCAAGTGCCATATGCATTGTCAGTCGGAAGCATCCAGATCGCCGGCCAAAGCCCAATGCCCCGGGGCAGTTTCGCGGCGATCTCGAAACGACCGTAGAGCCAGTCGCCCTTTTTTTTAGTGACGAGACGCGCTGACGTGTAGTCGTTCTGCTGTATTTTCT